>JBBRGW010000178.1:0-8249 GCA_038223525.1 Pirellulales bacterium | reverse complement strand
CGGGACAGCCCTTGGACAATGGTCCCATCCTACGGTTCATTCTGCCCGTTGCCTGGCTCGGTTCACTTTGCTGATAGGGCGTATACGGTGTTGGTGGAGCGGATGTATAGTGTGCCGTCGCTGGCTGCCGAGGAAGCCCAGTAGCGAGCGTTTTCCTCGGGAAGTTTGTTCACGCGCACGAGTTCCATCTTGGGTCCAGGCTTGAGCACAAATGTATTTCCGTTTTCGTCCGGGCAGTATACGAGCCCTTTGTACGCCCATGGAGACGCCCAAAACGCGCCTGCTTCTGGTAATCGGTCTTGGTACAGTTTGTTGCCCGTCAAGGCATCCACACAAATCAATTGGCCCCCGCGTCCACCCAACAGGAAGATTTGCCCATCTACAACCACTGGCGACGAACGTTGCGGTGCGAACTCTTTAGAACTCCACAAGATGCTGGAATTCGATGTCTCGTTGCCTTTGAGACTGATGTCACCCTTGGCGCCGGCTTTGACGACCATCATCCCGGCTCCATCTCGCCCTTGATGACCGACGACGAGCAAGTCCGCATTTCCGGATGGGCTGGAGCTAAATCCACCTACGTTGCATGTTGCTTGCCATAGCAATGTCCCATCCTCTGGTTTGTAGGACCGAATCGTTTTTCCGGCAGTCACCAATTCAGTTCGCAAAGCGTTCGTCCAAATAATTGGGGATCCCCAATTGGAAGCTTCTTCACGTTCCTTTCGCCACTTCTCCGCGCCGGTTGCTAAGTCCAATGCAACGAGAAACGACGTTTTCTCGTTATCGATTTGGAGATAGATCAAGCCATTGTGAATGATTGGTGAACTGGACGTCCCCCATTCGTTCTTCATTGGGAAGTTTCCGAGGTCCTTTTTCCAAAGTTCGTTGCCGTCCAAATCGTAACAAAAGACACCCATCATTCCAAAGTAAGCCACAATCTTCGTACCATCGCTTACCGGTGTTTCCGAAGCGTAGGTATTGTCTCGATGCGTTCCCAGCCTTGGCTTGCTCTTGATCGCATCCTTGGACCAAAGGGTCTTTCCAGATGTCGCGTCGAGGCACAGTACTTTCCAATCGTGTGCCGAGTTTTTGTTCTTCTGACCGGAAGAAACCGCCGTTGTTAGGAATACTTTTTTCCCTACAACGATGGGTGCAGACCAGCCTTCGCCGGGCACGCCAACTTTCCATTTGATGTTTGCATCCTTGCTCCACGCTTCAGGAAGCTGGACTTCCTGGACCACTCCATTGCCATTAGGGCCGCGGAACTGCCGCCAGTCGTCCGCATTCGCCTCGCTGCAAACGGCTGTCGCCGCCAAGAATATCAAACCGGTTTTATTGAGAAGCATTGCCAAATTTCCTGAATGGGTTAATTGAACGGAGTTACAAGTTATTGTTGTAAAGCTTAGCGAAACGCGGCAAGTTTGTCGCTGGACACTCCGGTGGGCAAGCCCGCGGGATTCTAAAATACCGCATCCTCTTTAGCGTTACGCGGTCGAATCCCTTATAATCCTCGACCGTTTAGCCAATCTTTTTTAGGTCTAGGAGTCGCGAGCCATGTATTTCAAAATGCCAATGACGATTGCCCTACTATTTCTGATGCAGGCACTCCTCGCTTTTCCCGATGAGAGCACAAAGGATGAGAGCAAGAACGACGAGGGCAAGCTACGAATCATTTGTTTCGGCGCCCACCCAGATGATGCCGAGTACAAGAGTGGTGGAGTCGCGGCGCTATGGGCAGCACAAGGCCATCATGTGAAACTTGTGTCTGTCACCAATGGAGACATCGGCCATTGGGAAATGTCAGGCGGTGAATTGGCAATAAGGCGAACAGCCGAATCCGCGCTCGTAGCCAAGCGACTTGGAGTGACGTCACAAGTCCTCGATATTCACGATGGAGAGTTGCTGCCGACCCTAGAGAATCGTCGAACGATAACGCGTCTGATCCGCGATTGGAACGCGGACATTGTCATTGCTCATCGTCCCTGGGACTACCACCCGGACCATCGGTATGTCGGTGTACTAGTTCAGGACGCCGCGTACATGGTCGCTGTTCCTTTTTTCTGTCCCGATGTACCACCATTGAAAAAGAACCCTGTGTTCTTGTACTCCAGTGATTCATTTCGAAAACCAAATCCCTTTCAAGCTGACATTGCAGTCGACATCGGGCCCGTGTTCGAACAGAAAATCGATGCGTTACTGGCGTTGGAGTCGCAGACGTTCGAGGGAGGGGCGCTCGGTAGTGCTCAACAGACCGCAGTCAATCCACCGGCATCGCAACCCGATTTGCGCCGCAAGTGGTTGCGAGAACGTTGGGTCACACGGCATACGGCGGAGGCGAAACGCAATCGACAAATTTTGGCTCGTTGGTACGGAGCGGAGCGCGCCGAAAAGATTGAATTCGCCGAATCGTTTGAAATCTGCGAATACGGTCGACAACCTGAGCCCAACGAGATTCGCAAACTATTTCCATTTCTCCCATCCGAGTGATTCGGGCCGATCGCTCACCTTGGGTTGGATCGTTATGCTTCATACAATCATGAGTATCCAAATGTTTACTAAGCGCGCAATTCTACTATTCGCAGTTGTCGCGGTGATCGGAGCATTGCCGTTACCGATGCAAGCCGTTGCTCAAGTCCTAGACAAGCAGCAGCAGATAGATGCGCTGACCTTTTTGGATAACCGCGATTCGGATTGGTATGCCGAGAACATTCCGTTCTTGGATTGCCCCGATACAGATATCAAGACGACGTATTACTACCGCTGGGAATTACTGACCAAGCATTTAACGTATGGGTCGCCAAACAGTGGTTACTCGTTCACGGAGTTCATCGACCGGCCATTTTGGTCGGGAGCGTACGGCGCGATCAGTTGTCCGGTGGGGCATCAGCTTTACGAAGCTCGGTGGTTGCGGTCGCCGAGAATCGCTAACGACTACACGCGGTACTGGTTCCGCACGCCGGGCGCTCAACCGAGGAACTACTCGACATGGCTGGCAGATTCCGCCTGGGCCGTCAACCAAGTGCATCCCGATAACGAACGATTGGTTGATTTGCTGCCGGATCTGATCAAGAATTACGAAGGCTGGGAACAACGCCACTTTGTCCCCGACGTCGGCTTGTTCTGGCAGACAGGGCACGATGACGGCATGGAGTTCAACATCAACAGCCGTCAAACAAAGGACATCCTTCGCGGTGCGCCGAGCTATCGCCCGTCGTTCAATGCCTACATGTGGGCAGACGCGGTAGCGATCGCGAGAGTCGCGCAACTCGCTGGAAAAGCTGACATCGCCAAACGGTTTGATGAAAAGGCAGCATCACTCAAAGCAAAGATGATTTCGCTCCTTTGGGACGATCGTCGAAAATTCTTTTTTCCAGTCTTTAAAAACGACGAAGTGCTCGACGGATACAAGATTAAAGCCCTAACGAAGACATACGAGTCCGGCCAATTCGAGGGCGACTCACATGGTCGCGAATTAATAGGCTATGTCCCGTGGCAGTTCAATATGCTCGATCGCGGCAATAGCTATGAAGTCGCTTGGGCGAAACTGATGGACCGCGACGGTTTCTATGCAGACTTTGGCCCATCGACAGTCGAAAGAAACGATCCGATGTTTCTATTGCAGAAGTCTTGCTGCTGGTGGAGCGGGCAATCATGGCCTTATGCAACCACTCAGACATTGAAGGCGATGTCAAACGTGTTGCAACAGGCCAGCGTAAACGTCACCCCTGCCGACTATGTGAAACTGTTGCAAATCTATGCCCGCTCACATCGCAAGAATGACAAACCCTATCTCGCAGAGGCACTGCACCCTGATACCGGCTCGTTTGAGGGTCACGACGGATTCAATCACAGCGAGCACTACTTTCATTCGGGCTTTTGCGATCTCGTTATCACGGGCCTCGTCGGCCTGATTCCCCGCAATGATGAAACGCTGGAGATCAACCCGCTCGCGCCGGCCGAGTGGGATTATTTTGCGCTCGATGATGTGCCCTATCGCGGCCATCGAGTCAGCATCGTCTGGGACAAACTTGGCGAACGGTACAAACTCGGAACCGGATTGCATGTACTGGTCGACGGGAAAAGGATTGCCACCTCGCCCACGCTCACTCGCATGGCTATCGAGCGAGCAGTTCCCTTGACCGTGGACGCGAAGTCGACTCGGGAGCCTCGGGTGGAAACGGTCAATTTCGCCGTGAATAACGATGGCACCTACTACCCGCGACTGACCGCTTCCTATTCGTCGCCAAAGACGTCGATCAATAAACTCAATGACGGCAACTATTGGTACCTGCGCCAGCCGCCTAATCGCTGGACATGTGAAGGATCCCCGAATGATCGCGATTCGTTGCTTCTGGAATTCGGCGCGGTGCGTCCCATTCATACGGTGAAGCTATTTGTCCTCGACGACAGCAGCGAGCAAGGATCGTCGATTCGCGCACCGCTAAAAATCGAATTAGACGCGTGGATCAATGACGCGTGGCAATCGATCCAATCGGAGGAGTCGTCACCCCGAGAGCCGGTCGGCCATCGTCCGACAGTCTATCGGATCAAACCCATCCAGACGACCAAATTGCGAGCGACTCTGTATCACCGCGATGCAGGTAAGTCTGGCCTCACCGAATTTGAAGTTTGGGGTGATGCGATGCTGCCGCTAGAGCCGATTCCACCCCCGGCCGGCAATCTGGCCTATAACTCTACGCCAGGCAGATACCCGAAAGCCACGGCGTCGTTCAGCGATCGGTTTGGAGGGACGCCACAAGCTACCCTGGACGGCATCACGAACTTCCTGCCAACTCCGATGAATCGCTGGACGAGCTTCGAATCAAAGGCATTGACCGATTCGCTAGAGATCGATTTTGGCAAAGAGGTCGAGTTTCGCCGCGTCGAACTGGCGATCTACGACGACGGCGGAGGAGTGCAGCCCCCAACATCCTACCTTATCCAACATTGGACGGGCGCTGAATGGCGTGACGTCAGCAACGTGAAGCGGGCTCCCGAACAACCGCTCGGAAGCCAATGGAACACAGCCCGCTTCGATCCTGTACAGAGCACCAAGTGCCGCATCGTCTTCACACACAAAGGCCCAGCCCGCAGTGGCGTTTCGGAAGTAATGATATGGAACGATTGATTGAACGGCAGGCCGATTAGGATTACTTTGGTTCATCGCCGGTCAAGGTTAACGTTGTGGTTTCTCCCGCGATTATTTCGACCGTTTCACTCAGTGATTGATCCGTCTGAAAGGCTCCATTACCAAACGATCTGTCGACCCAGCGAGAAACCGTTACTGTCCCTTGCGGAAGTCGATCAAAAGAGAACTTGCCTGCAAAATCGGTCGTTAGCTCGGTGCTATGCGCTACTCTTTGAAATCCTGCGGCCTTCACCTCTAAATTCGGTCTGATAGAAATTTTTTGGTTTGCGGCGGGCTTACCGTTCAACAAAAGATTTCCTGCCAGGCGATGCGGTGGCGGACCGTTTGGGGACCCGGTAGCGGTCCGTTTACAAGAATTGATCGATGACCCTGAAGGTTAGTCGGATATCTGCCGATGCGTCGCTTTGATCACTGTCGCAAGTCGTAACGCATCAATTGGAAATGCGGCCCGCGCTCCGCTCCAGTAGCCACGCAAACAGTCGTCGCGTGACTGAATTCAGCCAGTCAACGACACGACTGGTCAACTTGGTTCGATTGGCTTTCTGAGCAATCGCGGAATCCGGCTCAGCGAATCCTTAGGCTCGCTAACGCTTCCTTTGCACTACTGCCATCCATCCAGGAATAAAGAAATTGCTTGGCAGTAAGAAGCCAGAGAACGATAACACGAGGTGATCGTTCGCCGGTCTAGCTGAGCGGGGAACAAACGCTCTGGCAGATCCCGAAAGCAAAAACCCGCGAAATGACTTAATCCTCTTCGCAATTTAGGTTTGGGCACGCCCTTTGCTTTTGAGAACTGCAGAATTTTTGAAACCCGCCCAATAAGGAAAATGAAGATGAAGATGAACCAGCTCTCTATCGCCTTACTCGGTAGCCTAGCGTTACTTGGCTGTGAACAGCCCAACTCAAACTTGAATAGTGGTTCGATGAGGGAGTCGACAACCACCGTAGTGGATCGCGACAACTCCGCAGTGAACAAGCGGGATCGCGATAGCACTGCCAAGACCCCTTTGGATCAGAATGAAAACAAGGTGGACATTGGCATTACAGCTAGCATTAGAAAGAGCGTCGTCGATACAAAAATGTCGATCAATGCACAAAACGTCAAGATCATTACCAGCGATGGGAATGTAACTTTGCGAGGTCCGGTTAAGACTCAAGAAGAGAAGAATCGGATAGAAGAAATCGCTCGCAACGTCGCGGGTGTAAAGGCTGTTGATAGCCAAATAGAAGTCGAATAAAACGTAGTATTGGCCCAGAGCCAAAGGAGTTCAATCATGGCGAGAGCCGTATTTTGTACAGTAAAAACGACAGCCGCAGCTTCAGCGATCGTAGATCGACTTAAAGCTGCTGGGTTCCATTCGAGCGAGATTTCCGTAATTGCTCCGGATAAGGATGGGACGAGAGAGTTCGCGGTAGACAACGAAACGAAAGCTCCAGAAGGAGCGGCGGCAGGTGCCGGCACGGGAGCATTGCTCGGTGGAGGCTTGGGATGGCTCGCCGGAATCGGTGCTTTAGCAATCCCAGGGGTTGGACCACTTATTGCCGCCGGTCCAATCATGGCCGCTCTCACTGGAGCGGCGATAGGCGGTTCCGTGGGGGGCGTAACGGGGGCCCTGATTGGACTCGGTATCCCAGAATATGAAGCGAAGAAGTACGAAGGGAAAATCAAAGGCGGTAATTGCCTTATCTCAGTACACGCCGAAACTTCCCATCAGATTGACCAGGCAAAAAAGATTTTCGAAACCGCTTCCGCTGAGGATATTTCGACTTCGCGAGAACCTTCCGAAGTTTCACGCAGTTAGTGCAGAACACAACGGGTATGGGGGGCGAAACCATGGAGGGTTTCGTGTCCCCAGTTCTCTAATTTACTTTGTTCAACAAGCACCCCCCTAGGTTCCAAATGCAGGAAGCTATTAATTTAGCGGTGGTGAGCGAATCAATAATATTTTACCTATTAAGGAATTAAAAAGATGGTGACGAAAGAAGAAGCTCAAGGTACATGGAATCAATTAGCTAGTGCCGTAAAGAGTAAATACTCGCAGATTACCGGCGACGATTTAGCGGGAGTAAACGGAAATATCCAGCAGCTTGCCGGCGTTATCCAGAAAAAGACAGGGAAGGCGAAAGAGGAAGTTGACGAGTTCCTTCGATCGATTTCCGATTCAACAGCAACAACCGTTGGCCGGATCTCAGAGGTCGCCACCGATATGGCAACGAAAGCTTCGGAGACGCTTCGCGAGGGTTACGATTATGCTAAAGAAGCGTCTCAAGATGGGTTCAAAGTTGCAACAAAAGCTGTTCAGAATAGGCCAGGCGAATCCATACTCTTGGCTATGGGAATCGGCGTCGTTGCAGGTCTCATTATAGGCACCAGTATGTGTTCAAAGAACAGATACTAGCCAATACCTGAGTCAATCATTTTGTTGTAAAGTTATCGAGCCAGACCATGGAATCCTATCAGATTGGGATAAGTGGTCTGGCTTATTGCGTTTGTATATCACTACGTTGCTAACCTGGGGAAATCGAAATGGATACGGCATTCGAACGCAATCCGAAAAGGCAGACTATCTTGTTCTATATGCTGCTTGCGGCAGCGATGGTTGTATTGATTCAGACGTTTTTCCTGCTATCTTCTATTTATCTATCCTTCATACTGACGCTGCTAATTTCGCTTGCGCTCAATCCGCTGGTCAACAAACTAAGAGTGTTTACAGGAGGAAGGAAGGCTGCGACTGCCGCAGTCGCTATTGCAATCGTCGTCATCTTTGCCTTTTCGAGCTGGGCGTTCTACATTCCATTAAGGGATTCGGTCAGCAACCTTACAAAGGTTTTACCGGGATACTGGGAGCGACTGCAAAAGCCGCTAATAAAGATGGAGCAGCACGCCCAGCGTACTGAGACACGAATGCAAGAGGAAGTGAATTCAGAACTGTCGAAAGAAACTGAGTCCAGGGAGAATGAATTGGCGCAACCATTACCTGAGCTTGAAGATCCTAGTTCGTCACTGGAACCGGGTACACTTCGCACTAATTTGGCCGAGATGCTGAAGGGTATCGTAGGTAACTTTACTAAAGTCGCCTTCAACGGAGCGCAAATTATA
>JBBRGW010000177.1:0-8291 GCA_038223525.1 Pirellulales bacterium | reverse complement strand
CGATTCTACGGGGCGTCAAACCCGAAGCGGTTGTCGAAATCGATGGGCACCGTTATGAAATCGGTGGGCTCAAAGGTCAGCCGAACTACGCTTTCCTCAGGCCTGAATGGATCAACGACCTCAAATCCGATCCTGAGGCCTTTCAATTCGTCGGTTCTGAGATTGGCAAACCGCTCGAACGTCTTGGTTGGAAACGCTCTCGGCACCATTCCAAGCAATCGGTCTGGCCACCTAAGGGAGCCACCGTTAGATTGGATTTTGCGCACGCTAAACTAAGGGGCGTTAAGGTATCCGTGCACTATGAGTTGTATGACGGCTTACCATGCTATTGCAAATGGCTCACGGTTCGCAATGACTCCAAGAGTCGCATTCGGATCGATCGTTTTTCAAGTGAACTGCTTGCAGCGGTAGAGCGAGTCTCCGAAGTCGATGAATTGAGCGAGGGAAAACAAACGCCGAACATTCATATCGAGACCGATATGGCTTTTGGTGGAATGATCGCGTCAGGTGCCAATCGGCGGTCTTTTCGATGGCTGGCTGATCCAGAATACAACACTCAAGTCAACTACGAAAAAAGAACTCCATGCTTGCTAGAAGTCGGTCCGGATCTCGGGCCCGCACAATTGGTTGAGCCCGCGAACACGTTCGAGTCCTATCGGGCGTGGGTATTGCCGATGGATAGCTTTGATCGCGAACGATGCGGCTTGGCCATTCGTCGCATGGTTCGCACCGTTGCTCCATGGGTCACGGAGAACCCTATCATGATGCATCTCATCTCGTCCGATGAAGCCAAAGTGAAAGTCGCAATCGATCAGTGCGCTGGGGTTGGATTTGAAATGCTCATACTCAGCTTCGGCAGCGGGTTTGACATGGAAAAGGAGGATCCCGCGACCCTGGAGAAAGCGAAACGGATGTCCGCCTATGCACGCAGCAAGGGGATTGAGATCGGTAGTTACTCACTGTTGGCGTCTCGCAAAGTGGGGGGCGGAAACGACGTGGTCATGCCTACGGGACAGAAACCAGCCTTCGGGAATTCACCTTGCTTGCAAAGCAAATGGGGACAAGATTACTTCCGCCGGCTTTATCAATTCCATCGTGAAAGCGGATTCACTTTGCTCGAACACGATGGCTCTTATCCGGGAGACGAATGCGCTTCGGAGGATCACCCAGGACACCATGGGCTTGCGGATTCGCGATGGAACCAATGGCGGGAGATCTCCGACTTCTACAAGTGGTGTCGGAGCGAAGGTCTCTATTTAAACGTCCCGGACCACTACTTCATGTCCGGCTCATCTAAGACCGGAATGGGCTACAGGGAAGTCAATTGGTCCTTGCCTCGAGAACAGCAAGTGATCCATACTCGGCAGAACATCTACGACGGCACCTGGCAAAAACTACCGAGTATGGGATGGATGTTTGTTCCATTGACTGAGTACCAAGGGGGTGGGGCATCGGCTACGATTGAGCCGCTCGATGAGCATTTGGACCATTACCAGCGAATGTTGGAGAGCAATCTAGCGCTCGGTGTTCAAGCATGTTATCGAGGGCCACGCCTGTACGATACCGAGAGAACCAAGGAAATGGTCAAGTCGCAAGTGGATTGGTTCAAAAGCCATCGCGACATATTAGAAAGTGAACTGATTCACGGCCGCCGCGCGGATGCTCGTGATTTGGATTGGATGCTCCATGTCAATCCAAACTTGAAAGAGAAGGGAATGTTAGTCGTATTCAATCCGCTCGCGGCTACCGCCTCGCAATCGCTTCGCGTGAATTTGTACTATACCGGCATTTCAGAAAGTGTTCGGATTCGCGATAGGAACGGCAAACAGAGTACGCTTCCACTCAATCGCAATTACACAGTCGACCTGGATGTCGAGGTACCAGCCCAAGGAATGGCGTGGTACGTGTTGGAATAGAGTTCACGCCGGGTTTTTTGCGACGCGTCGCACAACCTACAATCGACCTCGCCATTTTGTGCGCATACCCAGTCGCTTTCGCAACAACGCAATCCACTGAATCGCAACAAAACAGAGCACACCCACCGGATGCAAGGCAGCGCCCAGGTAAGATTGCTGGAATCGCTGACACGCAATCCATCGAGGCAAAAAAGAGATGGCAAACGCGATCGCGAACAGAACTATCGCAATGATGGAAGAGCCGGAATAGCAACTCCAGATCAGACCCATTGCCGGCAGAACCGATCCGCTGATCAACAGAACGGTGAACGGGACAATCAGCTTCGCATTGGCTATCCCTTCGGTGGCGTTCTTGAGCAAACCGTTGCACACCTGGGACGTGGATGTGTACATGCGACATCGCGCGATATCGGTCGCATCAAAGATATCTGTTCGGTGCCCAGATTTCCGGAACGCTCTCGGCAATTGGATTCCATCATGGCGAGACGCGCGGATCGAGGAGTGCCCTCCTACCGACATATAAACGTGTCTATTGGCTAGGAAGAGTTGACCGCAGCCAGCGGCTAAACCGACTCCCAATGAGGAACGCATTCGGTCGATCGGTAGATAGCCCAGCAAGACATAGTGCATGAGCGGAATGAGCATCTTCTCGGCAAGTGTTCCGGTCTCCTGCATCGGGAATCCGCTTATCAGCGGAGATTGACTTCGTATCTGCTCCGAAAGGCATCGGGAGATCGCGTCTTGCGATAGCCGAACATCGGCGTCTAAAAAAAGAAGCCAGTCGCTCTGAGATTGATTCGCAAGTTGCCAACATGCGTGTTGCTTTCCGTTCCAGCCATCAGGCAGCGGTTTGGATTCGGCGAGTCGTACGCGAGCGTCGCGCGATGCAATCGATTGGACAATTGTCGCTGTTTCGTCTTCGGAGTGATCGTCTAGAACGAGCACTTCCAGCATGGGGTGATCGTTTGCCAAGATCGCTTCGACCGCAGGTCCGATGCTAGTCGCTTCATTACGAGCAGGGATCAGAATGCTGATACGTTCATTAGCCGCGAGGGCCAAGTGCTGTTGATCAGAACTGGCGGGCTTAAAGATTTGCCCGTTCTTTAGGAACATCGCAACAGGGAGGAGCGATAAAACAAAGACGAATAGGGCAAATAGAATCATAAACAGTTGCGGTTGAGCTAATACACAGTATCACGGGTGGAGTAAGCTTCCTGCTCACCATCGTTCATCCTTCGCAAGCTGGAAGCTTGCGCTGCTTGGCATGCTCCGAGCACCTGCGCAGAATTTTCTTGGTCTAACTCACGTAGCAGCGTCTCTCCGAGACGCTGATTTCTGCGAGTCTCGGAGAGACTCGCCTACGTGTTTTGCACACTTACTTGTGCAGGGTTGCCTAGTGTGCAAACTCGTTCACCATCGAACGATAATAAGCGATCGTTCGTTTCATCCCTTCCTCCAAGCGTATTTGTGGCTCGTACCCCAGGAGTTTGCGAGCGAGCGAGATGTCTGCAAGACTGTCCCGAACGTCACCGACGCGGGCTGGTCGGAAGTCGGGGTCGATCGATTTCCCGAGCAACTCACCGAGTATTTTTAACAACTGGAGCAATGATGTCTGGCCACCATCTGCCAAGTTGATGGTGCGTCCTCCAATGTTGGGACGCTCTGCCGCGAGCAAGTTGCCATGCACGACGTTCGCGACATAGGTGAAGTCCCGCGACTGAAGACCGTCACCAAAAATGATTGGCCGCTGTCCGGTTAGAATGCGATTGACAAACAGCGGGATGACCGCGGAATAGGGACTATCGGGATCTTGACGAGGTCCGAATACGTTGAAGTAGCGAATGCCAACGGTCTCCAGTCCGAAGCTATGGAAATAGGACTGGCAATAGTATTCGCCAGCCAATTTTGCGACCGCATACGGCGAAAGCGGCATCGGCAAATCCGATTCCCTTTTCGAAGAGGTTGGTTGGTCGCCATAGGCACTGCTGCTGGCCGCATACACGAATCGCTTGACCCCTGCTTGAACGCTATGGTGCAACATAGTTAGCGTGCCGGTTACGCATGCTTGATTGGTATCCAACGGTCGCTCCAACGAAAGAGGAACCGAAGCCAAAGCGGCTTGATGAAAAACTCTTTCGACCCCAGACAATGCTTCTCGTACCGCGATCGGATCGCAAATATCTCCCTCAATGAAATCGATACGATCGGAAACTTCTTCTAAGTTGGCCCTTTTGCCGGTCAACAAAGAGTCGAGAACGCGTACTTTGTGGCCAGCATCCAGCAGGCCTCGAACGATATGCGAACCGATAAAGCCGGCTCCGCCTGTAACCAAGCAACGGACCATAATTAAACCTAAATCAAGGGTTGAAAATCGGATGCAAGTAACCGCATCTTGGCTGACGAAAAGTTTACGCCGCCAATTTCCGAGATGTCGTTCCAACCGACCAAACTCCGAGAATGGGAAGTTTCTCTTTTTGGAAAGAAGCCAACGCTCGGATCGTTTCTCGCGAATTGGTGGAGTTGAATAGTTGCACTCCAATGCCGTCGCATAGTCTACCAATTCTCAGCATTTGAGGGGAACTCGTGTCTCCCAAATCCACGACTATCAGCCCAAATTCCTGCTTCCATCGGGGCAATGCCCCAAGCTGGGCGTGCCAAGCCTTGGTGTCCGCTTTGGATTCACCAAAGAAAGTCCATGCAGCTTCCTGATAAAGATCGCTTTCAATTGGGACTTCGGCATCCTCGGATCCGACCTGCCGGGTTGTTACCAATAACGCCTTGCGATCGGTCTTGCTCGAACAACGCTTTACAAGATCGATCACAATCGAGCGAACAAGCGATGGATCAGACAGCCCGATGGAGCCGATCCCAAGCACAAAAGATTTGGATCGATGCAGACGCTTCAATATCCCATCGATGGGCAAATGCGAGATTTGACAAGCCGATGAATCTGTCAAAAGAGGAACGGCGAACCGGATCGTCGTCTCCATGCTTGACTTCACTGACGACTCGATTGGTTGAGTAGCAGCAAAAGCTGCCGGCCATTCCCTGTCGCACGAGACCGACGAGAGAATTGGCTGTTCCACGATCGAAGCAGCAAGTTGAATCTGCGATTCACTTGTCTCTCGCAAGAGTGCAAGTTCTAACATTGCCTCTGGCTCTTCCTGTTTGGAGGCATCGCACGCCTCGCTTGGAACCGCATGGATTGCCCCCATGTACTGTTCTAATTTAGGAAGCCACCTTTGGAGATGAGAGCCGGTTTTTGACGAACTCATGAGTTTCTCAGTTTGGAGAACAATTTCGCATAAGGGTGAAGGACCGCACGATTTTGACCATTGGTCGCTTGATTCACACCGCCTCGAACCGTTTCGAGATCGTCTTCGATCACTAGCAGGTCGCGATCATCACCCATGGCCGGTCTCTGTGGTTCGTGTTCCGGTTCGGACATGTTCGAAAAGCTATGCATTCCAGAAAAAGCGATCACATCGGTGTGTGCGCGATAGGCCAATTGCCGATCGTCCAGACGACTGTCGCGTGGTGCGGTTGGCATCGTATAGGGATTGATCGAGGAGGCGGGATCAAAGGTCATCGCACTCATGTTGAGGTCCGATACCAATTCTCGCATCTCTTCTTCGATTTGACGTTCTAGGTTTGCCGCCTGCTCCGGCGAGATATTGGAAATTGTCTCCATCTCGCTGTATTCGTACGACGTTTCCGCAAAATCTCGCTCCATCGCGAGTTCCATGGAGTCGGCGTACGTTGGCTCGAAGGGACTTGGCATGTTTCGCTGCGAGGAATATGCGGGATGCGTCGAAGCTGGAATGAAATCGCTCGCTTCGTCAAAGGCCAATGGTTGCTCCTCCATCGAACTACGATTCGCGGTTCCGAAATTGGAAAGGTCGTAGTTCAAGTTACCATACGATGCACCCGAGTAGGCATGATAACTATCCGAAGATTGCACTGGAATCGAAAATTCCTCATCAAAATCGCCCGCGAAAACATCGAGCATGTTCTTGCTTTTGGGGGCAGGCGAATTCCGTATCTCGACCGGCTCTTCAAAATCGCTGGCGATCGTCGAACGACGATCGAGGGTTGCGGACGGGCCAAGGTGGACGTTTTGACCAGCCTCGGACTCGTCGAGGAAGTCGTCTCCGAGTTCTCCAAATTCAATGTTGGAGCTTGATGGCACGCTCATTTGCAATGCTGACGCCCCCTTCATCATCGCTTGAAAGCCGGCTTCTGAAACCATACTAGATGGACTGCTGATCGCTGCAGGTGCAGAAATCGTCGATGCAGAACTCCGTGGCGGTGCACTAGTCATCGGTGCACTAGTCATCGGTGCACTAGTCATGGGTGTACTCGATGCCAAATTGCTCATTGGAGCTTGAGTTCTAGGCATCCGAGTTGGCGGCGTCCGTGTTGGCGGAGTTTGCACTCCTTGGGTCATGATGGTCGCCATACTTGCCGTCGAGGTGCTGGTCCCTTTAACGATCGATTCTGGTTCACTCCATGGATTGGGGAGTTGTTGCAGCATGCACCATGCTCTTCCAACCATTGCTGCAGAAACAGGTCGTTCGCGATCTTGGCAAGCGAGCAGCAAGGATTGATCGGCGAGTTGATCGATCAAACGAGGGATTCCATCGGAACCGCGGTAGATCGCATCCAGGGCATCACGGGTCATCACCGACGATCCTTCGACGCCGCTGAGTTCGATTTTGTGCATGACGTACTGGCTGGTTTCTTGACTGCTCAGCGGGGTCAGGTAGCAGCGGGCAGCGAGCCGGTGATTGAGCGAATCCATTTGTGGATTGGATAGGCAGTCCTCCAGTCGCATGGTTCCACAAAGGACCAATCGAACTCGGGGTACGCCATTTCGGACGACGTTGGTTAGTAAGCGAATCTCATCGAGCAGCTTCATCGACATCGTTTGCGCTTCGTCGATGATGAGGACCAAGCCGTCGGTCGGGTTATCCGTCGACGGTTGCAGTCGACTCATGAGTGTAAGTCGAAGTTCCCCTTCGGTCATGTCCCGATAAGGCATACGCAGTTCGAAAAGTAGGCTCTGCAAGAGGGCTCGACGCGTGATAAGCTGTGAGCTCGCAAGCATCACAACCTCAAAATTTCGTCGAAAGCTATCTGCTATTCGCAAACAGCACATCGTTTTCCCGAGTCCAGTTCCGCCGAAAATGGCGATCGGCCCTTCCCCACGCTGAATGGCGCGCGAAGCGATTTGAAAGGTTTGTTCAATCCCGGATGCAGGGAAATAGCGGTCTAGTGTGGATGCGGCGAGGAAGGGTCTTTTGACAAATCCAAAATATGATTCGTACATCCGTTCGGCTCCGAAGTGGAAGTGGCCTATTTGAGCTTTATCTGTAATTCTCAAATCGGCCCTTCCGTAGCAGAAACATGAGTCTGATCGCTACAATCGGCAAAGATCCCCAATTCACTTAAGCCGCTCTACTTTGCCCCCCTTGAGTCGCACCAGCGCGTCGCATTGCTGGGCAATGTTCTCATCGTGGGTCACCATTACGATGGTTAGCCCAGTATCGCGGTTCAGGTCTCTCATCAGTTGCAGGATAGAATGCCCGGATTCTTGATCCAGATTCCCCGTCGGTTCGTCGGCCAGCAATAATTTGGGATCGGTGATCAATGCGCGTGCGATAGCGGTGCGTTGCATCTCTCCACCCGAGAGTTCACACGGCTTGTGATGATGCCGATGCGAAAGGCCAACCATATCGGTCAGCTCTTTGGCTCGTTTCATGATCGATGCGCGATTGCGAAAATAGGAAAACACGCTTTGCCCAATCATTGCCGGTGCAATAATGTTTTCGAGCAATGTCAGTTCAGGTAGCAAATGGTAGAACTGGAAAATCATACCTAATTGCTTGTTGCGAAACGCATCGCGCTTACGCGCTGGCAGGTTGTCGGTTCGAAGACCGTCAAAATGGATTTCGCCCGAGTCCGGTCTATCCAAAGTACCGAGCAAGTGCAAAAGAGTACTCTTGCCCGACCCACTTTGTCCGACGATCGCTGTGATTTTGCCTCGTTCGGCAACGAAGTCGACTCCTTTGAGGACCGGAACAATCGTTTTGCTTCGCCGATAGGATTTCGTTACCCCACTAGCGTTGACAATCGACGTACTCGCAACGCTCCCAGGCGTCCTGGAATCTACAATCGCATTCTCAATGGTATCGAGTTCCCGATCGGGTCGGACGACTCGATACGGGGCGGCGTTGGCGTTCGATGCTATGGAGCGAGCTTTGGGTGATGTCGGACTATTCATAGCGAAGTGCCTCTACTGGATGCATACGAGCCGCACGAAGGGATGGCAAGACGCTTGCCATGATCGCGATGAGAACCGCGCCTATGCTGACC
>JBBRGW010000176.1:0-8320 GCA_038223525.1 Pirellulales bacterium | reverse complement strand
CATCTGCAGCCGAGCGGGCTCGCTGAAGCAAGCCATAGTTAAAGCGTTGCTCGCTAGGGACCGTGTAACGCGCGGGGCTCATGATGACCAGATCCGCGTCTAACAGCCTCAAAATCTGGACAGTGCTGTCGAACAGACCGTTGAGAAAGCCTATCTGCATGAACATAAGAACGACCGCAAATCCGATCCCCGACGAGGCGAGCGTCAGTTTCGGTAGACTCGAAGTCGTGTTCAGCCAAGCAAGTGGAGTGCGCATGAATGTGCCAACGGGGGGGTTTGACCAATACAGGCGTCAAGCAAGATTGGGATCCTAGAGGATTATCGCATTTCGATCTTGACATTACCCCATGCCAGTAAATAGTTTTGAATAGGGGTAGGACAGTTCCTGTTTTTTAGGAGGAGCTTTTCCATGCAGTTTGAAAACGATTGTAACGATCATTCCATTAATCATACTCTGGAACGGTTTTTCGCCGGTCTTTCTGAGTACGCTTTCCATTCCCAACTCGGAGTGGCTGACACCGAACTGGTGAATTACGTAAGTAAACTGTTGGTGCGTTTTACGAAAACCGATACGATGCACCGGATCCGCCAATTGAATGGCCAAAGGGCGACCGAAGTGGTCACTATGATGACCGAAGCCCAACAGCGCATTGGACTAGCAAAACGTGAGGTCCATCGACACATTGGGGATTTTACGCTCTTCTGGACCGGCCTCTATCCCGAGTCGCTGCGAGGACTTCAAGGCCCCGATCGATCGGACCAATTCGTCAGCTATTGCCATCAAGGCAAATTGGCTTACGGAATTGCGAGCGAAATTGATGCTGATGACGATTCTGAAGCGCCCTCGGACCTTTTGCATCGCTTGAGTGAACAATTTGAAATGTGCGCCTATGGCCTTCGAGAGATCCGTCGTCAATGGGAGACCGGCACGGGGGGCGAAGGAGCTATCCTTTTGTAATGCCACCTTAGGATGGGACCCGTGTCTCGTTCTAGGACTCGTTCACGACAACGGTCCCAAACCATATCACTTTTTGACTTTAATTTCCTTGGCTGCCGCAGTTTTTCGAGCCTCCTCTAGCGATAACAAAACGCGTTGACGGCGGCTTTCGGGGAGGCTTTGCCAAGCGAGTTTGTAGTAGAGTTCGACGGAAGCCCAGTGCCCCTGACGCTGTGCGTTGGTGGCCAGTGACAAATAGTAGTTGATGTCGGAACTCATTTCCCCTTGCGTGGCCGGTTCCATATGAGTCAACGCGGCTAAGTATTCATACTCGGCTTTTTGAGCAGGACTCCCTTTGTTGCCCATTGAGTACTGCGATTTTTTTCGCGGCTCCATCGATAGATTTGGGTCGGTGGATTTGCTGCCGGCTTGCGAGCGAATCATCTGGTCCAGTTCGTTTAAATCGATAATGGTCGCGGAAACATTTGCATTTCCGACGGTAGCCGATCCGCCGGTCGCGATGGATCCAGGCCCAAGCGAACGGGAGCCCATCGCCTTCGCTCGCTCCCCACCCAAGAAAGCGGAACCAGAGTCCGGAGCTAACACACTGGTTTGCAGCGAGAAAGTTCCTGTCGTTGGAAGTTGTATGACCTGCGAAACCCCATTGCTGGGCAAGAAAAGCAGCAACGAGCCCAATAGAAGACCCTGATGAAATTGCATTTTGTTAAACCTGAGAATGGAGTGCACTAGATCTTTGGTAAGGCGTAACCGAGCAACAAGCCGGCTAAAATCGAGGTAATCCATATTATTATCACCGTGCTAGAGAGTTTGAGCGACTTGATTCGCGAAAACATGAAATAGACGAGATAGAGCGGTACAAAAAGGCAAAGCAAACCTTGCTTTCGTGATTCAAAGAAGCCTGTAAAAATCAAGGCGATATAGGCGAAAATCGCAATCAGCAACATTCCAGTGCCGGAAGAGCCAGCCATCACGGGCAGCCAATCCGCTCTCTGAATACGAGCCATCCATTCGATTTTGGATTTCTCTCCTGTTTGAACAGCATCCATTTTGATGAGCGCTCCACCGACAAACATCACTAGGCCCGTCAACATGGCGAACATCATCCACCAAGGAGTTCCGGAGGATAGCATCCGTTTTTGGGTCGAAGCCTCGCGAACCATCATCTCTGCGGCTGCATTCAGATTCTTGTTGCCGAACTGCTTCTTCTCGGTGCTTTTGTGCCCTTCGACTTTGGTACCCTCGGAAAAATTGAAGCCGCAATGGGTGCAGAGAACCGTACCAGGCCGGGAGGGTTGGTCGCAATTCGGGCAAAACATCCCAGTTTTCTGCACTAAACCCGCCGCGTCGAGCAAGCCCGCCATCGTGCTGGCAGCGGCAGGATTAGTCTGAGTTTGCACCTTGGGCGATCCGCTCTGTTTTGCCTGAGGCGGTTTGGCGCTTGCCTTCGTCGCATCGGGCTTCGACGCGCTGGGCGTTGAGGCTGCTGCGGGTTGGGCTGCCGGGATCCGAATTGCTTGTTGACACTTGGGGCACTTACCGGTCTTGCCAGCCATACTCTCGGAAACGTTTAAGCTCTGTCCACATTGGCAGGTGACTCGGATCGGCATGCTAACCACTTTCTCTCGGAAAATCTCGGACCTTAATTACCTATTATTCTGGACCGAGACATACGGCAGAACAACGTCATTCCACGATTTTTAATGGAAACAGGTTGGGGGCAATTTTTGTGTAGCCAAGTCTGGCACGAAAGTTGCTCTCTGGGCGAACTTCATCCGTGCAATGCCGTTTTGGCGTTTCGCACCGACCGAACCACAAACACAGTCCCTCTTTCACCAGCATGGAGTTCAGTTCAATGGCCGCCGCAACCAAAGAAAAGACCAAGGTAAAGCTTGTACCTCTCGGCGATCGGATCGTTGTTCAACGAGAAGTATCGCAGGAAAAAACGAGTGGCGGGATCTTTTTGCCTGACTCGGCCAAGGACCGACCGACTCGGGGCAAGATCATCAGCATTGGCGACGGAAGAGTCCTGGACAACGGTAGCCGATCCACATTGCAGGTCAAAGTTGGCGATATCGTCTTGTTCACCAGCTACGCAGGCGAAAACATCGAAGTCAACGGCGAAGAGTATCTGATGATGAGCGAAAACGAAGTTCTCGCAATCATTGGCTAGTTCGGGCCAATTTCCCCCGATTCAAAATAACCTTACTCACCTAGTTTACGGAGTTTTTCATGGCAAAGATTATTGCTTTCGATCAAGAAGCACGCGAAGCGATTCGTCGCGGTGTTAGCAAACTGGCTCGCGCCGTCAAAGTAACGCTCGGACCTCGCGGACGTAACGTTATCCTTCAAAAGAGCTTTGGTAGCCCAACGGTCACAAAAGACGGTGTCACGGTCGCCAAGGAAATCGATCTTGAAGACGTATACGAAAACATGGGCGCTCGAATGGTTCGAGAAGTCGCATCGAAAACGAGCGACGTCGCAGGGGACGGAACCACGACCGCAACCGTGATGGCCGAAGCGATTTTCAACGAAGGCCTCAAGGCGGTCGTTGCTGGAGTGAACCCAATTCAAATGAAGAGCGGCATCGAAGCCGCTGTAGCCGACATCACCGAAAAACTTCGCAAGATGTCGATTAAGATCAAGGACAAGTCGGAAATGGCAAACGTTGCCAGCATCGCTGCCAACAACGATCGAGCCATCGGAAATTTGCTAGCCGATGCCATGGAACGCGTTGGTAAAGACGGCGTAGTCACCGTGGACGAAGGCAAGAGCCTGCACGATGAACTCGAATTCGTCGAAGGCATGCAGTTCGACCGCGGCTACTTGTCGCCGTACTTTGTGACCGATCCGGGCACAATGGAAGCGATCCTGGAAGAGCCCTACATTTTGGTTTTCGAAAAGAAGATCACCAACATCAAGGACTTGGTCCCTGTTTTGGAGCAGGTCGTTCAGCAAAGCAAGCCTCTTTTGATCATCGCCGAAGATGTCGAAGGCGAAGCGCTCGCAACTCTAGTTATCAATCGTCTTCGCGGCACCTTGCAAGTCACTGCCGTCAAGGCTCCTGGCTACGGCGATCGTCGCAAGGCCATGATGGAAGACATTGGAATTTTGACCAATGCTACACCGGTCTTCGAAGCTCTCGGCAAGAAACTTGAGACGCTGACATTGGCCGACTTGGGACGCGCCAAGAAGGTTCTGATCGACAAGGACAACACCACGATTATCGAAGGTGGCGGCAAGGCCAGCGACATCAAGTCCCGTATTGACCAGATCCGTCGTGAAATCGAGAACACGTCGAGCGATTACGATCGAGAAAAGCTCGAAGAGCGATTGGCCAAGTTGGCCGGTGGCGTTGCCAAGGTTAACGTGGGAGCCGCGACGGAAAGCGAAATGAAAGAAAAGAAAGCTCGCGTCGAAGATGCATTGCATGCAACACGCGCAGCGATCGAAGAAGGAATCCTTCCTGGCGGTGGCGTTGCACTTCTCCGTGCTTCGACTCAAGTTACACCGGCAGAAACTTTGTCCACAGACGAAGTGACTGGCTACAACATCGTTTTGCGTGCTTGCCGAGCACCGCTGACCATGATTGCAGCCAATGCAGGACAAGACGGTGGAATCGTCTGCTCCAAGGTAGCCGAAGCCAAAGGCAACAGTGGATACAACGCTCTGACCAACGTCTACGAAGACTTGGTCAAAGCCGGCGTGATCGATCCGACCAAGGTTACGCGAACCGCTTTGAGCAATGCAGCGTCGGTTGCAACTCTGTTGTTGACCAGCGATGCTTTGATTGCTGAAAAGCCGAAGCATGATCATGGCAAGAAACCAGCCGGCGGACATGGCGGCGATTACGACATGTACTAACACATGTTGTGGATTCGAATGACAAAAGAAAAAACCTCGGTACATTGCCGGGGTTTTTTTTCGCACGCCGCGCACTTCGGTTTTTCCCGATGGGCGTTAGCCCAATGGCACTTACTTTCGATTGTTTTTTGTCGCGGAAGGGCGCCAGCCCTCCGGTACGGCTAATGAATGAACCGCACTAGCCGAAGGCCCTGATGCTAAGTAACAGAAGATAAATGGATGAATAAAACTTACGAAGTACGCCCTGGCCAATCGATTGAGCTGCTCAAGGAGCTGCATATCCTCACTCGCGACGGCAAAATGAATCAAGACAGCCGGCGCAAACTCAAGCAGGTTTACCATCTGTTCCAATTCATAGAGCCATTGTTGCTTGAGTCGAAAAATCAACATGAGGAAGTGACGCTCGTGGATCACGGGGCCGGAAAATCTTATCTCGGCTTCCTGCTTTATGATTTGTTCTTCAAGGAGTCTGCCAAGTTGGGAAGAATTTGGGGTGTTGAGACGCGGCAAGAGTTGGTGGACCGTTCACGCGAATTAGCCGATCGACTCGGCTTTCTCGGCATGTCGTTTGTGCATCAGTGCGTTAGCGAGTCGCTGTCGAATGCGGACATGCCCGATCAAGTGGATCTCGTCACCGCTTTGCACGCGTGCGACACGGCAACCGATGATGCGATTCGTTTTGCGTTAGAGAAAAAGGCAAAGCACATTGTGTTGGTTCCCTGCTGTCAAGCCGAAGTGGCTAGCTTCCTGCGAAAGAATAAAGGAAAGCAGTTGGCTAAATCTGCACTTTCTGAACTTTGGCGAAATCCAATTCATACCCGCGAGTTCGGTAGCCTCATTACCAACGTAATGCGTTGCTTACAGCTCGAATCGCATGGCTATCAAGTGAGCGTGACGGAACTGGTAGGTTGGGAACACTCTATGAAAAATGAACTTATCGTGGCGAGTTTTAAAAACCTACCCAGTGCGAAACCCATGCAGCGACGAGCGGAGTTGCTCGACACCCTTGGGCTGAATGAAATGACCGATCGATTTGAGTAGTGACGGTACCAATCGGACTTTCTGGAAACGGCCGCTTGGGTGTCGCTTAATCTGACTTTGCGGGATATGCCAGCGGGAAGAACTGGTTGTTGACGTAAAAGCAGGGAAACATGGACTTTTTTTCGATCTCGATTAGACTCGACGTTGAGAAATTTTTTTCCTTAGATCGGTATCGCGGTTTAGAACGAATGGCTACATCTTCGAGTCGGCAACAGTCCAAAGCGTCCTTTGCAGATGTATGCACCCTTGAGACGATTTTCCGTCACAAGTTGTTAGTTCTTGGGGTTTTCGCCGCCGGCTTACTAGCTACGGGTGCTTACCTGTTTTCTCGGGATAGGGCTTTTGAGTCCACTGCTCGCGTCTTTATCAGGACTGGCCGAGAATCCGTTGCGGATGCAACGACTACGGTTACGGGGCAAACTGTTCCAATTAGCGATGCCCAGAAGCGAGAGATGCAATCCGTTCAGGATATGCTTCGAAGCAATGTGATGAACGAGAGCGTTCTAGAGCAAATTGGTCTTGAGCAGATTTTGAATTTTAAGGATGAGTTCTCCGTGGCGGACGCTCCGTCGGCCCTGTTGCAGACCATCAAAACCCAGTTAGCTGGACTCAGGAGTTTTCTTGCGACCGTCAAGCTTGCGGATCCTGAAAATCGCCGCGCGAAAGCGCTCGAACTGCTGTCGAAACACATCAAGGTATCCGCTGAAGAGAATTCGAACATTGCATCCATTCGCGTGCGGTCCGAGTCACCCAAGTTATCGCAGCAAATCGGCGAGGTGATGTTGGATCGATTTCGCGAACTGCATCGGGACGCTCACAAAGCTCGAGGAGAATTTGAGTTCTTTACCGAGCAGTTGGCGGTGGTAAAACGACAGCTAGACGACGCGATGTGCAATATGCGGGATTCGAAAAATGCTTCGGGTTTTTCATCCATCGCAGATCAGAAATTAGTGCTGACGGATCGGATGAAGATCATCGATGTCGGTCGGCTGTCTGCACTGAGCGACATGAAAGGTACGGCCGCAAAACTCGAAGAGATGGAAAGCACACTCGATGCTTTGCCTGAACGAGAAATTGCTACGGAAGTAGATGGGGTCACCAACACATCCAAGGACGACATGCGTGGTAGGCTGTATGGGCTCCAGGTCGAACACGCAGAGCTCCTGGCACGCTACACACCCGCCAATCCTTTGGTTGTGCTCAAGAAGCAACAGATGGAAGAAGCGGAAGAGCTGTTCCGAAAAGAAGCGAAAGTGACTCAAACGACAACCTCGCTGAACACGACTAGACAAGGAATAAAGGCACAACATCTTGTTTCAAAAGCGGAGGGTGCTGGCGTCTCTGCTCGCTACATAGAGCTTGAGAAGCAGCGAGAAACGGTGCTTGAAGAAATCCGCGAAGTGAACCGAAAGGAACTCGAGCTAACCGCGATGCAACGCGAGATCGACGTCTTGGACGTAAAGTACCGCAAGTACTCTGAGAGCCTCGAGCAAGCGAGAATTGACGAAGCGCTTCAACGCGACAATCTCTCCAGCATCAATGTCGTACAACCGCCCAATTTCAACGATGATCCTGTCGACTTGAGCAATACGATCCTCGCCATCGTCGGATTGGTGAGTGCTTTTTTTTGTTCGATCGGAGCTGCGTTTGCTTGCCGCTACTTGCGAAACGATTTGGCAACAAAGGACGATGTGGAGCGAGAACTAGGCATCCCTGTTCTTGGGGCAATACCCAAGTCGCGTCAACGAAAAGTTCAGTTCAACTAACAATACACTTGAACCAAAATCAAGTAACCTTTTAAGTGAGTGCCTCGCGGTGGGAATTTCTCTCGTGGAAAAAGAAATCACAAAAGCGTCTGCGTCCAATACCAACGATGCCCAGGTTAATTTGCGGTCGCGAAAGCAACCCAGGACTGCCCACGTGTTGCCTGGTCGGCATTTTCGCTCCATTGCGACACGGCTTTTGGCGTTGCGAGAGCCTGGCGTTAGCAAAACTATCGGCGTGGCTAGTTGCGGGCATAAAGAGGGCAATTCGACCGTAGCAAGTAATTTGGCTGTTGCATTGTGTCATGCGGTTGAGGGCGAAGTGCTTTTAATTGATTGTGTCGATCCGGTGAGGCGAGCCATGGGGCCAGGTTGGTTTGACTTGGTTTTTGGAAATGCGGATCTGGTGGATGTAGTGCGTTCGACCGACACACCAAGGCTTTTTGCTATGTCCGCAGGCGCGCTGCTTGGAATGGGCGATGGGACATACAATCGAAACCGTCTAAGCAATATCTGCCAAATGCTCAAGGAGCATTTCGAGTTTGTAATCTTCGATCTCCCATGTGCCGACCAAATGACAGGATGCTTCCCAATTGCGAGTGTGCTCGACGGGATACTGTTGAACATCAAATCGGCCAAGGTGAATTCCGCCAAAGCAATACGGGTGCAAAAGGAATTGCAAATTCATGGCGCGCAC
>JBBRGW010000175.1:0-8338 GCA_038223525.1 Pirellulales bacterium | reverse complement strand
GAAATGGTTGTGTTCCTGCAAGCACCCTTGAGGAACAACCAAGATTAGGTCACCTCGTGCACGTGCTCCCCAATTTCAGGAGAATTCCATTCGTTTTCTTGCTCCTACAATCGCTACAAACGGAATAGTCTCAGTTCCTGGTTCGAGGTTGTCACGATATCGATTACTATGACAGTTGAGGCATCAACCAAAAACTTTGTCCGGACCATCTTAAACTTCATTCGTCATGACCAATCGATTTCTTAAAAATGCTCTCCAGTTCCCGCTGTGCTGCTTGATCGGAGTTGCAGGTTGCGAACAACGGACGACTAAAGAGCTCGCCACAGCTCGTGAAAAAGTGGTCGCTGAAGTCATGGGCAAGGCGCCCGAAAAACCGACCGCAAACATTCCTGTCCCAACTGTCCCAGAAAAAATTACGGATCTGGAACCGTCAATCGTCAAACAACAAGCGAGCACCGAGCTTTCCAATGCCGACGAAAAATCAACGGATAGGGAAAAGCCTTCCGCTGTGACGCCCTCAACCAGTTCGAAAACGACCCCCAAGCCGCCACCCAAGCCGACAGTGGACGACCCAGAAATGCCCTGGACCAAAGGACTGTCGCTGCCACGCGAAACGTGGGAAGTTCAATACGTTGGAAACAATCCTGTCGGGTACTTCAATCGCAAGATGGAGAAATTGGAGGGCGGCAGCATTCGCCACGATGCGGAAAGCAGGATGCGGGTTTCCCTTAAAGGAGAAGTGTTAGAGCAGCGTATACGACTGACCACCATTGAGGGAAACAATGGCGAGATTTCATCTCTCAAAGGAGACTTGGCCATTGGAGAAAACAAACAGACCTTTGAGGGAAAGGTCCAAAACAATTTTTTGACGCTTACCGGTAAAGAAAATGGTAAGCCCTTTGATGTCAGCCTCAAATGGGAAAGCAATTTCCGCGGCCCCTTTGCGGTCGAGCAATCTATGTTTCGCAAGCCACTCAAGCCCGGAGAGATGCGGAAGCTAAAGTATTTTGATCCACTAATGCGAAAGATAGTCGATGGCCGGTTGGAGGCGAGCGACTATATTTCCACCCCGACATTGCTCGGTGGACCCCAAGAGCTTTTAGAAGTACGCAATATTGGAATCATAGGAGACGGCGCGTCGGAAGCTCTTCTTTGGGTTGATAAAAAAGGGGAGGGATTCAAGTCGTATATTCCAGCCAACGACATCCAATCCTTTCGAACGGAACCGATTACCGCCCAAGTGTTTGCTGCGACGGAGGATTTGCGAGCTTGGGAATCGGTCTCCATCCCGCTGACCGGACAACTGGAACTGTTAACGGAAAAGCTGAAAACAATAGACTCAATCAGCTACGAAGTTGCTCGACCGTCAGACGACCCTCGTAAAATGTTTAAAGTTGACATCGGGCAACGTTTCAAATCAGTCGACCCTTTTACTGGGATCGTCACTGTGTTTCGCAGAGGCCGCGAACCCGCCCCAGACCTAGATGTAAACGAACCTACGCTAGACAAAGGTACGTCGATAGCGTCTTCCTTCGTTCCTTCCGACAATCCCAAGATTGTAGATACAGCCAACAAATTAGTGGCGAAGGACAAAACGATTCCTGCAGAGAATGCGACCGGACTTCAAAAAGCGAAAGCTTGCCAGCGCTTCATTCACGAGTATTTTTCGCTCAAAGATTTCGACAACAGGATCGGTACATTCTATAACATGAAAAAAACCAAGCAAGCGAACTGCCTTGAGCATGCCCTGTTTTTCGCATCGCATTGCAGGGCATTGGAGATTCCGACGAGAATCGCCATGGGGGTCAAGTTCAATCGGTCCATCGACATGCCCGCTATGAACTTCCACGCATGGGTCGAAATTCGAGAGGGCGATCGTTGGGTTCCCTTGGATTCCTCCGAGGACCTTTCTATTGCCGGTTCGACCGACGAGGCTACAACATCGATCGATCGTATCAAGATCAGTGAATCCAACTTCAATAGTCCAAACCCTTATCTCGACGTTTTGAGTGTCCTCCAAAAACTGCCGGATATCAGAATCAAGGTCATGCCTGCAGAAAAAACGAAGTGACCTGCGACGTTGTTGATCAAGGCTCACCAATCCAACCCGCGGCCAAACATGGGAGCCACCACGGATTGCTATTGGCGGTTGTCGTTATCGGCTTCGCGATACGTGCTTGGATGGCGATCTCATGGCAAAACGCGATAACTGGTGAGACGCCTTTTCGTTTCGGTGATAGCGATTCGTATTGGACGATGGCCAAAAAAATTGCACAGGGGAGTCCCTACCAATACGGAAGCCCCGATTCCAAAATCTTTCGAGCGCCACTTTATCCGCTTTTTCTGGCGCCATTGGCTGGTATGGATGGCGGCGAAGGGATTTCGAGAAATGCAGTCCTTGTTGCGCGGTTCGCTGGATGCGCCATGGGAGCATTTTGCATTGCTTGCATTATGTTCGTCACCAAGAAATTGACTCGTGAAAAAGGCGGCTTGCTGACCGATGCCGCTCTGTGGGCGGGGGTGCTAGCGGTGCTTTATCCCGGCGCGATTGGAATGAGTATCTTCGTTTTGAGTGAAGCCATTTTTTGCCCATTGATGCTCTTGAGCTTAGTTTGCAACTCATTGGCAATCGAATCCAAAAGAAGCGATCGATGGGAAGTAGGTTGGACCTGGATGCTGCTTTCGGGCGCATTGAGCGGGGCCGCTTGCTTAGCCCGGCCAAGTTGGAGCCTTTGGCCGGCGATTCTCTTTTCGTACCTGATCCTGTCCGTTTTGGCTTACCAACGCCTGCCGTTACCCAAAAGGTTTTTGGTGAAAGGGTGGATGATCAGTTCTCTCTTATTTTGCATCGGCATCTGCTTGGTGATGTCCCCTTGGTGGATGCGTAATTATTTAGTGACCGGTAAATTTGTTCCGACGACCCTCCAGGTTGGGGCGAGTTTATACGATGGTTGGCACCCCGGCGCGACGGGAAGCAGCGATGAAGGTATGGAGTTTGTGAATGCTTTCATTGTGGAACAAAAGCGAGAAGACCAGAGCAATCTATTGGCCGGCAATCCTCTTGAGAGCACCCTGGAATGGCGTGTGGATCGGCGAATTAGGAATGCTGCTATTCGCTGGGCGGGGGAAAACTCGTCTGACGCTATCAGGCTCGGGTTGGTAAAACTAGCCAAGACGTGGTCACCTCTTCCAGTTGCGAAAGAAATCGGCAGCGATGCCGTGAAGTGGTTCGAAGCGATTGGCTACGTTGCGATCATGTGTTTTGCTTTGGTTGGCCTTTGGCAATGCCGCTCGGAGATGGGTGCATGGTTGTATGCGATGCCGTGTGTCTATTTCGCTTTGCTGCATATGTTTTTCATCGGCTCAGTGCGATATCGCCAACCGGCAGTGCTGGCCCTCTGTGTACTTGGCGGAGTTGGCTGTGCAGCAATCGCCAGATGGATTTTTTTAAAACCTAAAATAGACGCAACGAAGCTCGATGGATCGATAGCCTCACACGATGTCACGGCCGACAAAAGTCCAATCTAAAACTCCCGAATGCGAAACGGCGGATTCTATTCGCCGCGGTCGGGATCGCGTCTGGGAGCATCGCTTGGTTTGGCTCCTTCTTTTTGCTGTGCTTGGGCTTTGGTGTTACTTTTCTTTGATCGGTCGCGTTGACAGTAAACTTACCAGCGAAGTCACCAAGCGGCTTCAGAAAGAGTTCCCGGAGCATATTATCTCGGTTGAAGGGGCCCATTTTTTGGCTGGCCAATCGATTACGATCGAAGGTATTCGGATCGCAAAGCCAACCGATCAAGGATTGCGAGACATTATCCGCTGTGAGCGCGTTGTTTGCTCTGGCCCGATTGAGTTGATTGGGTTGGCTCAGGGGCAACTACCTGTTCAGAACGTAGCAGCGGATGGTTTGGAGATAAGCTTGTGGCCAATGAGCGATGGACGTTTTAGCATCCAGGAACTTGCCAACCCGAAGCCGCTCAGCCCAAGTCTCCCGTCGATCGATATTCGATCCGGATTTGTACGGATTGGAGCGGAGACGGGGCGAAGCGAAGAGGAGATGGTTCTTCACGATTTGCGAGCGCACGCGGAACTTGGGCCTCGCCTGCAGAACGGAAAAGTAATGCCATTGACGGCACTTGCCAACATCAGCATTTCCAGTAGTTACTTTAGCAAAGCGACTGTCCAGGCGAGCGTCAATGAGGACAAATCCAGATGGAAGGTGGAGGGCAAAGTCAAGAAGCTTGCCTACTCTGCTCGATTGGCTCAGCAGTTGCCTTTGATCTTGCAGCAATACTTGATGCATGCGTCTGGTTTTAGTGGCGAACTCGATTCTGAATTTTCGGCAAGTTCGGATCGAGGCGAGCTATCGTATTTGGCCAAGGCGACGATCGCCAAAGGTCGATTGCTTCATCCACAAGTCCCCTATGAGCTCGAATCCCTCTCCGGCGAAGTGTTTTGTTCAAAGGGTCTAACGCAGCTCCGCAATGTCCGCGCTGCTAGCGGACAAACTTCCATCGCGTTCGAATGCGACATGAATGGGTTCACGGCGGGTTCGCCGATCAGGGCTGCTATGACTATTCGCGATCTTTCATTAGACCAAAGGCTATATCAAGCGTTGCCGCTCTCTTTCCAGGAAGTTTGGCGAAAACTCGGCGCAAGCGGGTTCATCGATGCGCAGGCGACTCTAGCGTTCGATGGGCAGAAGTGGACGCCGCTGGTTCAAGTTCGAGCCAAGAATGTAGGGCTAGAGCCTGAGTTTTTTCCATATCCTGTGCGAAACATCTGCGGCGACTTCGTCTACCAACGCGATTCCATTGTTGCCGCAAGCTTGACAGGTAAGGCTGGCGGGCAAACACTTAACGGCGCCCTCACGCTGGCGAAAGCGTCTCCCCGATGGCTGATGGATTTGAAACTTGCGGCAGATGGTCCTATCGCCATTGACGAAACACTTTTGAAATCGCTTTCGCCGCGTGGAACCCCGGAAAGTGGACTTCAAAAATTTGTTTTGTCTCTCCATCCAACGGGAACCGTCTATCTCAAACAGGGGCATTTCCAAAGGCTTGCAGAACAGCCCGAGAATATTTCGCGATCTCTCGAATTGACCTTCTCGGAATGTGAAATCAAGTACGATGGTTTCAAATACCCGATCAACAGCATTCAGGGTACTGCAATTCTGGACAACGAAAGGTTGTTGCTCAAAGATTTTGTCGGTCGCAATGATGGCGCAAGGATCGAGGGACGCGGTGTGTGTCAGGGCCGAAATTCCAATATTGACTCATGGGAGCTATTCTTTGACGGTTACGATGTGAGTCTAGACGAAGAACTTCAACAAGCCATGCCGAAGAGCGTTCGCGGACTCTGGGATCAATTGCAACCCAGTGGCGCGCTGGATCAGGTTGCGGTAAAGATCTCGAGGGAAAACGCGAAAACCCCTATGGATATGCGTGTCGAGTTTACGGAGAAACGCGAACGCGAGGCACGTTCGGGTGGGGCTGTCTCTATCCGTCCAACCTCTTTGCCATACCAAATCAACGATGTCGAATGCAACATCGTGTATCGACCAGGGCGGGTAGATATCAATTCGCTAAAGGGATATCACGAACGCAGTCGGCTTGAAACCAAAGGAGTTTGCAATTTGTTTCACGACGGCAAATGGGACGGTGAGTTGACGTGGCTTGAGCTGACTCGTTTGCATGTCGACCAGAGCTTGCTCTCCTGCTTGCCCCCCTACCTGCAGGACCCTCTTGTTAGGCTCGACTTTCGGGGACCTGTTAGTATTACCGGGACGACCAAGGTGTCGTCTCCGCCGACCCCTTCGGAATCGATCGTCCGGAGTTGGGACTTAGGTTTAGAAGTTGAGGATGGGGAATTAGGAGGAGGGAGTCTTGCGACCGGCATTCGTGGCACTATTGCCCTGGCAGGTGAAAACACGCAGTTCGGTCCCATGGCAACTGGCATATTAGACCTCGATGCGTTGGCGGTGAAGGGTATCGCTGTAACGAGAGTGGAGGGCCCATTCGCATTCAACCGAGAAGAGGTTTTATTTGGTCGCGACGCTGCCGCTTGGCAGCAGAAAAACAACTTGCCTATACCTCTGCATCAACGCATGGCATTAGACAAGTCGGTAGTCTCTGCCGTGTATGCGTCCAACGAAACATCTTACGGGACATCCAATTTCCCGGTCACAACGGCTTCTCATCGTGGTCCGGTTCGAGATGCTCTTTCCAATCGCATTTACGCCTTGAACCCAAATCCTCCGATCAGGGCGGCCAACCCCAATGCCATACGCTCACCGGATCAGCAAGTACCGCGCAATGTACTAGAATCGGATATCAGCGCTCGGACCTTGAGCGGCGAACTTTTTGTTAGCGGAGTCGAAGCGCTCGATGGGCAGAAACGATCGAACTACCGATTAAGACTAGTCGAAGCGGACTTCCAAGGGTTCCTCGTCGACCTGGGTGAACTGAATGCGCAGGCCAAAGGCAAGTTGTCGATTGAATGCGATCTGCAAGGAGCATTGACCAATACCGCTGCCTTAAGCGGGCAAGGGACTGCATGGCTGCGTGAAGCCAATTTGTACGAACTGCCCGACATGATAAAACTCTTCCGAATGCTTTCGATCAGTCCCGGTCAAGGGGCTTTTGACTCGGCTGATATCAAATTCGGTATCGATGGCGACAAGCTGCCGATTCACGAACTCGTTTTGGATGGAGATATCCTTTCACTTCGAGGCAACGGTTGGGTCAATGTTCGTCGCGAATTGCACTTGGACCTGACAGCAAACGTGGGGCGAAAGAGTTTGGTGGGAACTATGTTTAGGCCACTCTCCAGTTCCAAAGCGGCGACGCTTTGGCAGATAGAGGTTAATGGCACGACTTCCTCCCCACAGCTTCGACGCAATCCGATTTCTCTTATGAATCCGCTCGACAAAGTTCGGGCAGAGAACCGATTAGAACCGTAGAGCCTCGCAGGGCAAAGGATGATGAAAAAATGCAAATCATGCCAAGCGGTGGTGCATGGACAAACCCAGCAGCACTAACACAACAAGCGCTAAGCGATTCGAAACATAGCGGTACCACCAAGAATGCGGCGGTCGCGACAGACCACGCAACGCCTCTCGAGCAAGTCGGTAAAACAACCGATCGAGATGCCCAAGAGCGTTATGAAGGTCCACAACACCGCAGCGCCTTCCAACCAGCACAGGAAGGCGACCATGCCGATCACGAGTCGATGTTGGAGTTACCCGCGGATGACGATCTCGAAGCGGGTACGCTCGATCTGTTCGGCTGAGATGATGAATTCAGCCGTCGCGCCGTATTGGCACTAGTTGAGTAGACTAAGTAGACATTCCCCTTGCTGAGTCGACACAATCACCTTCGGCCGTCCACCTCGCATTTCGGCTTCCATTTTCGGTAGTCCCAAAGTGCTTTCAAGGCCGTGAATCCATAACTCATTGTCAACTTTTTCCCTTCCGTTGTTTTCCGAGGCACATAACCGATCGGGACGGACAGGATCGGTGTCCGAGTCAACATCAATTTGGCCGTAATCTCCACGCACCCTTCAAACCCAGACGCTTGCAAATCGAAGGACTGTAACAATTCGCGTGGCACAAGCTTGTAACAACTGGCATGATCCCGAATCCGATGTCGATACACTACTAAGAATGCTATGTCGATCCCGAGCACCCCTAACGCAAAGACCCAACGGCTCGGGCGATGCCAGTAACTAGGTCGCCGTCCGTACACCGCGACGGGTTGGGTTGTCGATGCAATTGCCCGTGCCAACAGTCTTGGGATTTCAGACGGATCGTATTCCAAATCAGCATCTTGAATGATGATCCATTCTCCAGCCGCTTCGAGCAATCCTGCCCGGACCGCAGCCGATTTGCCTTGATTGGTGGGCTGAATGATTAATTTTTGATCGCTGGGAACGTTTTCACGCAGCAGGTTGGTTGTGCCATCGGTGGAACCATCGTCCACAAAAATCCATTCAAAGCCTGCGACACCCGAGTGCTTAAGCCGCTCGATCAGTTGAACGATCGTAGCGCATTCGTTGTAGACAGGAATGATAATGGTCAGTTTCATGAGTTCCGTTTCATGGACCCACGAACCTTTAGAAAAATACCAATCGCCAATGCGGCCAAACTGGTCAAGCCCATGCCATGCCACCACGTGAACCAATCGCTTGATTTTTTGTAGCTATAGAATCCGTCTGCCTCGACCGTGAGCGATCGCAATAGATACTCGGCAGGCGCATTCCCCTTGTCTTGTCGCGTGCACCATACCGAGAGCGACTGGACGTCTCCTGTCCCACAATCTATCTCGAAAATCGGTTTTTT
>JBBRGW010000174.1:0-8351 GCA_038223525.1 Pirellulales bacterium | reverse complement strand
AATTTGGCTTGGAATAGAGCTTGGTTTTGAAAGCGAGCGATGTCTTCCAACGTCCGCAGGGCTTCGAAGCTCCGGTTTAGATTGGCATCCAATAGGCGATGAGCAGACAGTTTCTCGTGGTGATTCATGTTGTATTCAGGTTGGATTTAGATCAAGAGGCCATGAGTTCGTTAACCAACTGCCGAACTTTAGCATGCAAGAGAGGCAATTGCTCCTCGGGTGTACTCGCATCAATATCATGGATGTCCCAGTATTCTACTCGATCGGAAAATCGTTCGAATCGCTGTTGGACTCGATGCTGGTGCTCGTCCCGCTTGACCGCAATAATTCGATGGGAATTGGCAAAGTCAGCGTCCGTTGCGTCCATCGGTGTTCGAACCGGATCGAAGGGGATGCATAGCTGATCGAGATAGTTCACGGTGTAGCCCGAGATCGTGTTGGGCGTCGAGTCGGGGAGCGCAAGACCACGCGAATCCGCTTGCCAATCGAGATTCGCGGCAGTCGCCTCCCAGTTGAAGTAGATTTCCGCAAAGCGACTGCGATAGTAATTCCAAGTGCAAAGAAACAGGATTTTTTTGGTTGCCATAGGTGCGATATTTGTAACAGTTTGTTCTAGGTGAGGTGAATCACGGCCTTCATGACCCCTGCATTCGGATTTAGCCAATTCGGAAACTCTTTCGGTACGTCCGCAAAATCAGCATGGTGAGTGATCCACGGATTTGTATTGATCGCGCCCGCCTCGATGAGGCCAATGATGCGAGTGAAGTCTCGAGAGAGCGCGTTGCGGCTGGCAAGCAACGTAATCTCTCGGCGATGAAAAAATGGGGCATGAGCAAATTCAAGGTTCTGCTGAGTGATGCCGACATAGACGACTCTTCCTGCAAAGGCAGTGAACTCGAACGCGCGGACCATCGACTTGCTGTTGCCCGTTGCATCGATGACCACATCGGCCCGCTGCCCCTGCGTCATCGATTCGATGCTCTCGATATCACTCGCGTCATTTTGGATTGCAAGTGTATCTGCTACCCCCATCGTGTTTCGAACAAAGGCTAAACGGCTGTCGCTTATATCGGCAACAATCGGACGTGCCCCTGACAACTTGACGAACTCGAGGACCGATAAACCGATCGGGCCAGCACCAATGATCAAAACATTTTCGCCTTGTTTGCAACCGCTTCGATCGACCGCATGGCAACCGATCGCCAACGTCTCAACGAGGGCCGCTTGTTCCATCGACAAGCCGTTCGCCAGATGAAGTTTCCTTGCAGGCAACAGAATCCTCTCCGTCAAGCCGCCATCGCACATAACACCGAGTGTCTTATGATGCTCGCAGCAATTGGTAAAACCGCGACGGCATGAATAGCATTGTTGGCAGTTGAGATACGGTTCGACCGAACAATGGTCGCCAGGCTGAACATTGGTGACACCCGCGCCCATTTCAAGTACCTCCACACCTAGTTCGTGGCCGGGAATTCTTGGATAGGAAAAAAATGGAAATTTCCCTAGATAACCTCCAAGGTCCGTGCCGCAGACGCCCACGCGATGGACTCGAACCAATACCTCTCCGGCTGCTGGTGGCAGCGGCTCAGGGATGTCTATTACTCGCCAAGACTCCGGCTTCTCAAGCTGCAGTGCTTTCATCGTCTGACTTTCAGTTGTTCTCTGGGAGGCCTTCGCGGTGCCCGACGTTTTTGACTGGTGCAAGCATGGAGATCACTTCGGACATCAACGCTTTGTCCACTGGCGATTCTAACCACTCTACCCACTTGCGGATATTTTTCGGGTTCGCGCTTCCCGCGATCGTGGTTGTCATGTCGGGGTTTGCGCATGAGAACTGCAAAGCCAACTGCGCGATGTCGACACCACGCGATTGGCAGTACTCGGCCGCTTTCTTCGCGGCGGCTTGCACCTCCTTTGGATCCCGAAACCAAACGGGCAAAGTCGCATTGGTCAGCAATCTTGCAGCGAAGGGGCCACCGTTCATAATGCCGATGTTCTTTGTCTTGAGCTTGGGGACCAATTCATCTGCTAACCTTGTGTTTTGCAAGGTGTATTGGTTATACGACAAGATGCAATCCAGCTCTGCTTGGGAACTCACCACGTCGAATATTTTCATCGGATAGCCACTGATCCCGACGAAGCGAACTTTACCCGCTTGTTGAATGCGTCGAAGCGCCGGCAAGGTCTCGTCGATGATTTGCTGCAGCGGTACAAACTCGATGTCATGGCACAAGATGATATCCAAATGGTCTGTGCCCAGGCGGTGCAAACTGACATCGACGCTTTCAGCAACTCGCTTGGCCGAAAAATCAAAATGCCCAACGTCGTACCTACCCAGTTTGGAGCACAACGTATATTGATCCCGTGGTACTTCGCGAAGCGCAATACCGAGTAAGACTTCGGACATCCCGCGCCCGTAGAATGGCGAGGTATCGATGAAATTTAAACCGAGCTCTAAAGCAACACGAACGCTCTCAAAGATCTCGTCGAGCTGCACAGTGCGAAACTCCGCCCCCAACGAGGACGCACCGAAACTTAGTATTGGAAGCTCAAGTCCGGTCTTGCCGAGAATTCTTTTTTCCATAATGGTTGTTGCTAAGGGTTTTAATGTTTCGGGGGTGTTATGGGGGCTGATGCTTGCAGCAACAGCCAGGTTGGCGTCAGCCTAGGAACAGAGGTTTGAGATGGCGATCGAATAGGTTGGTTGTCACTTGTTCACCGACAATCGTTGCGTTTGCTTTAAGCAAGTCGGTATACCGCGATCCTGACTTCGCAGCCACCTTGAACGAAACATGCAACAACTGTCGGACATTTGCATTGAATCGAGGGTCGCTCGGTATATGACGAATGGTACTGGCAAAGTACTTGCCATCCCATGTTGCGACTGTCGATGGATCGGGCAATCGGGAACGGTCAATGTCAATCACGCTTGCATAAGGTGCACAGAACTCGTCGATGTGTTCATACGCATAAGCGTAGATCTCGTTTGCGAGTTGCAATCCGTCGCCGCCCGCCTCAGCCAAACCGATGATCTCTTCGAGCCATGTGGTCCCTGCCGTTTTGAGATGAATGCCAGTACCTGTGGAACGAAGCGCTTTGCGGATAATCGGATAGAGACCAAACTTGTCGCTGCCGCTATGCACGCTCAACTTGAGGTTGGTGGGTAAGCCATAGTGTCCAATAGCAAACCGAATGACGGCTAGATCGTCATTGAACTCGCGTTCGAATTGGATCAGATCGCCCACGTAGTCAACACCCTTGTTGAATCTGCCCGTGAACTTGGGCGCGATCGTTTGAATCGGTATTTTTTCGTCAGCGATCGCGGCCAGAATGATCAACAACTCATGCGGCGTTTGAGGCGAATCGGTCTCATCCATAGAAACTTCCGGCACGAAATTACCGAAACCTTTTTTACTCGCGATGTAACGGTAAATCTCTCCCGCTTGGCGAGCCGCGAGCAAGTATTTGCGGGCGACCCTTTCGAATTCATCGCGCCCAATGGAAAGAGGAGCATCGATCCCAGGAATCGAAACGGGATCGAGCAATTCGGAATGTCGTCCAACGAAACTAGAGACGTCAGCATCCGACGCCGGCTTGCCAATCGAGTCCGCAACATCGATCGTAAAAAAATTGGAGCACGCCATAAACCGATCGACGGTTTGGAGCTGGATATGGTCTGCATCCACATACCATGGGTGGCCCCACCCAAACTCTGCAACGGCCTCTGCGGCTGAGTCAAAAACGCTTTGCGGTTCTGATCCGATAAACGTGTGTTCCCGATTCGACTTGTTCCAGACCGGCACAACCACCCCGTGTTGTGCGGAATCCATTTGTTTTGCCAAGGCCAGAAACGCGGCGAGTTGCGACTTGGCTTGGTGTGCGAATCGATCGCCCACTCCGAACGAGTACGGTTCTAAAATTAACATCAATTTACCTTATGCAGAGTCAAGAGAGTCTGAATTGTGATGGAATTCAGACGTCTTGGAAATGGCAAAAAGACGGGAGGGCGAGGCTCCTGCCGAGCTTGCGATGCCCTAATTCGGCGGGAGCCTCACCCTCCCAAGCGATTGGTCAGGTAAAGTAGATGAGCACTTTATTTCTGGGATGCACTAAGCCTTGAAAGCACCAAGCTTGCTCATCAGCGTATCGACTGCAGGTTTGAGAATTGATTCAACGCCTGGAATGGCGAGCACCTTATCCATGATCGGTTTTAGTTGCTCGAGTGCCGAAGCGAACACACCCGATACTGCTCCCTTTGCAGCGACGGGCAATTTACCAAAAGTCTCTGTGAATCCACCAAAGGTCTCTGTCAGTTTCGAGATATCTGGCAGGGCCGCGGTTGCTGAGTCGGCATTCGTAATACCGCTAAACTTAGAGGTCATTTTGGTAAAGGTTTCGGTAACCGACTTGAGCATATCCGAACCACCTTCAACCGATTTCAATGCGTCCGTAGCTTTACCCATCATTTCATCCATGCCGGTTGCTTTAGCCATTTCGCCTGCTGCGCCTTTGGCTTTGCCCGGTAGGTCTTTGCCCATCGTGTCCATTTTGTTTGCTGCCTCAGGCGAGCAACCCAATTGAACTGCCGACAACGCCGATAAAAAAACGCAAAGAGAAAGTGAACGCTTCATAAACAATCCTTCAGCATGACGAATGAAATTGAGGTTAACCACAGTGGCAGAAGTTTTTAATTTGCCACACGTTTTATATGTAACGCAACTGGAAGGATTTACAAGCAGTATTTAATTAGTCACGATGACGAAGCGATCCGAACCACCGCGATCTTATCTGCGGTTGATCTCGTTGATTACCATCAATACATCGAGAGGGTCTATTTGACCGTTGCGATTGACGTCTACGAAAGGCAGGCTGCGATCCAAGTTGGGATTGAGCAATCGGGTACCGTTGAGGTTGATCTCATTGATGATGACGAGAACGTCGAGCGGATCGGTGTCGCCATTGTTGTTCACATCAAATGGGCTCACCGGATTGGTCCAGTAGGCGGGGTCGTTGTCTGTGATAACGATGTCCACTGCCGCAGCAATCACATTGTTTCCCGTTGCGTTGATTCGGACGATCCTTCTGCCTTGCGGAATAAAATCATCGACGGCCGATACGGCAAACGTCGCTGATAAAGAGCCTGCCGGGATTAGGATGATTGACGGAACGGTCAATTGATTGGGTTCGCTGGCAGCGAGTTGCAAAGTGACGCCACCTGCCGGGGCAGGCGAGCGAATGGAAATTTCCGCTTGTGTGGTTCGCAGCGCAACGTTCTCTTCATTCACTTCGTTCGATTGCAATACGAGTGAAAGAGGTTGGTAATCGGTAACGATCAAGGATACTGCTGCGGAGTCGTAACCGGCTGAGGTAGCAGTTAGGATTATTGATTGAGAGCCGTCGAATAGGGCATCATCGATGGCGTCGATTCCTACGGTAATACTGGGTGAACCAGCAGGGATGACGATTGATAGAGGAACATTGGCTTCGGTAGTGTCGTTGCTCGAAAGGAGCACTGTGATGCTTTGACCTAAATCCGTGTTGGATCGAGACACTGTCAACGTGGCTGCACCCGAGCCGGCGTTTTCCGCAATGGACGAACGGTTCGACGTCATCACAATCTTTTCTTTGTCCAAAACGTCGACTGCAGCAATGTTGGAAACGATCGACCCAAACGATGCAGTCATCAGTACACGAATCGTTCCGTCAAGTAACGTATCGTCAACCGCTTGAATGGGGATGGTTACCGAGGATTGGCCTGCTGGAATCGAAACGGAGCTTGGCAACTGTACTTCGGTGGTGTCGCTACTGACCAGGGAAACGGACAGCGCAGTGGAGATATCAAACCCGGCACGCTGGAGCGTGAGGGTCGCAGCGTTGGGTCCCGCATCTTCGGCGATGCTAACGCGATCGATCGACAGGTCGAGACTTGGGGGAGCGCCCACGGAGACGGTGAACTGCTGTTGATTGGAACCGCCATCATCATCCGAGACGACGATGATGACGTTGAAGTTGCCCATTTGCGTGTAAGCATGATTGGCGTTGAAAAATCCCTTTGTTTCGACTCCAGGAGAACCTAGTAATTCGATCGATGCATTGCCGGTTTCGAGAGGACTGCCGTCGCCCCAATTGATTGTGTAGGTGAAGGACTCGGTTTTTGGCGGCGACGCTTGGCTTGCGCCAAATCCTGGGTCGGTAAACACGCCGACTCGAGGAATCGATAACGACAAGCCTTGCACGGCAGATTGATTGGGTGGAGTTGCGAGTTTCGGGGCAACGTTCGTTATGTCGGCGAATACTGGGACGGAAAGTGAGCCGAGAAGGGAGCCATTGATGGTTAACGTCCCATTGAAAGAACCATTGTCGCCGTACGTATGCGAACCGCTGACTTGCACCTGCTGAGCAATGAGTTGCCAACCAATATCTTGCATACCGGCGTAGTCGAGCCGAGTTGGCAGTTTTCGTTGCCCGCCATTGGTCTCGGGGGTCATTATCGCCGTCAACCCGTTGCTCGTCGTGCCGACTGCCCAATGGCTTACGTCGTTTAATGGAACGGGCGACTTTCCTGAAACCGCGACAGAATTTACTCCCGTGAAACCGCCATTGACCTTTGCATTCCAACTATTGGCCAAGCCGAATCCGAGTGAATGCAGAAGTTCATGGGATGCGACGGTAACAAAGTCGTATTCGTTTGCGTCGAGTCCATCTGTAGTAAGACCAAAGTGCCAGTTGGCAGTGGTGGAAAACGCTACGGTTCCGCCCCAGGGTCCAAAGTCAGTGGCAGTACCCAATAGAGCACCAGTCTGTCCTCTCCCTTTAACGGTATCGATGAACGCTTGGCTATTCGAGGTTGCGCTGAATCCCCCTTTTTCACCCCGGCCGAGTTCACCTCCAGCCATTGCTCGTGCACCAGCGAATATCAAGATTTCGTTTGCTGGGATTACCAGATTGTTTCGAGTGTCTTGCGCTCCAGTTGCAGGATTTAGGAACTTTGCCGTCCATTGGTCGATGCCCGTTGGCTGGATAGCGGTCAGCTGGTCTGAAAACTTACTGACGATGGAGTTGGCGGCGAATTGCAAGCTATTGCGTCGTTCTTGTGACGCAAAAAATCCTGCCGAATCCATTGAGTAATCTATGCGGATCGAGAGCGGTCCGGTTGCAGGCGTCGCGCCGAGACTCGCAGGACTCGAGGTACCATCCCCCCACAACACAGAGCCGGTTATTACGCCGCCCAGAGGGGAAGTGTCAATCGTTTGGTTGATCGCAAAGACTTGGCCTTCTGCAGTCAGCGTCAGTCTGGCCGTTAAATGCTCGAGATGAAGCGGACGTTTTCTCACGTTCGCTTGCGAGCGATTGCTTTTCGTGCTCAACCGCTTAAATAATCGACCCATCGTCATGTTAGCATAATCCTTGGCTTGAGTGGATTCAAATCTAACTACTACGCTGGTCGAAGGAAAGTTGAATCAAGTCGTTTGATCCGACTTCGGGTGGCCAAACTTTAGCTCGGGTGGCCAAACTTTAGCCGACCTGTCGCTGGAGAGGCAACACGGAGGCTGCGAAATCGCGAAGAGTTGCCCGCGGTTTTTTTTCCGGACTGCAAGACTCAGATTCGAATTCGATTTCCTGAATCGCTGGAGTTTGCAGTTCGCTGCGCACCACTTTGACGTCGCGGGGAGCTTCGATTCCGATGGTGACCCTGTTTCCGCTGACTTTGGAAACAATTAGGGTGATGTTGTCACCGATCGAGATACGTTCGCCTTCTTTTCGGCTTAATACTAGCATGATTGAGTTCTTCCTTGATATTGATAGCTAATGATTGTGAAACGGCGTTTTGTCATCTGCCATTCGGAAAGTACCAGAGTGCGAACACCGTTCCAATGGTTCGTTAAACTGGGCGAATCTTCGAAAAGTTTCGAAATACATTCAAGTGATTCGTGGTCAAGCGATAAAAGGTTGCTGAAAACCTTTCGAAAAGTTGCAATTAAGTGCAGTTTATTTCAATCTCTTTCAAACTTCCGTTGCCACTGGGTGAGTGGCGATCAGAAGTTCTCAATTCGAGAAAGTGTTTTGCGTTCTTAGAAAAGCAAGCGTTCGAGTTGGTAACGGTGTTGACTTCCGTACCGGTACTATCGCACAGTCGCTTGACACGTCTGGTCACCTCAACTTGGCGAAAACCACTTTGTGCCACTTTCTGCTAAAAGATTTAGACGGAACGGCGAATCTTGTCGCGGGCACGAGAAAGGAAGGGGCCAACACTGTTCTCGGAGATTCCGATGTGGGAGCCGATTTCGGAGTACGATTTTCCTTCTAGATGAAACATCCGCACCGCTTGGGATTCGCTCTGTGAAAGCTTG
>JBBRGW010000173.1:0-8353 GCA_038223525.1 Pirellulales bacterium | reverse complement strand
GAGCTTAATGGCGTTTGAGAAGGAATTCGTAACCGAACAACAGTTCCTCACCGCATTTCAAGCCTCCTTGTCAAACCGTTTCCTGAAGCTTGAAGAGATCTTAATTCAACGAGGTTTCTTGACAAAAAGCCAACAGCAGAGGCTTTCTATGACTCTGCAAAGCAACCTAGAAAGTTGCGGCGGCCAATGGCAACACCTCATCCATCAGAATAAAGCGGTGGCAAGCGTTTATGAAGGCATGCTCACACTTTCCGGGAGTAACTCGGCCGTGTTAGAGATGGTTGAAATGATCGGTCAAGCAGTTAAGGCCGCACCAGAATTCAGTCCACTTCAAGAAATGAAACGAAGAATAGATTCGCATTCCGATAAAGACCCTCACTCAACCATCAGTCTTGAATCGAATCTTGATCCCTACGCGACGATTGCACAGCCGCTTGACGAGAATGATGCATAGCATCGTAACATCGTGGTCACTACCAACCGGCAGTCGCGGCCTAGTGCTTCGTCCAGATTAAAAACGTGGGTTGGCAAACTTAGCTGCACGACGCTCCGCATCGTGATTCCTACGACGCGGAGCGTCGTACAACTTAGGGCGTACCCCAAAACTAAGACTGGACAGAGCACTAGTGTAAGGCCTTCTCAGCACGAAGCGCAAGCTTGTGAATCAATCCCATAATTCGCTAGCTTGCGCGTCGCGCGACGTTAAAATCGAAATCCGCCGATCGCCTTACGGAGCTACAGGCGAAACAGGAGCGTTATTGTTGTTGTCAGTTGCCGCAATGATACCGACGGTTGCAAGACCAGCTACCGCAGCCAATCCGCCTAGTCGGCCAATACCGCCTCCGCCGCCACCGCCGAAACCGGAGCCACCGCCAAACCCGCCGCCGCCGAAACCGCCCGCGCCAGGTCCGCCTGCGAGGCCCGCACCATTACCGCCAGTCAGCCCGGAAACAGGCTGAGCTCCAGCGATGTCGGTCAAGGGCTGACCGTATACTTCTCGGCATCGTTCGGTGATTTTAGGCACATACTTAGGTGGGCACAAAAACACATAGAGTCGTTCGTTCGAATCAGCCTGAACCAACGAAACGGGTCTGCTCATGATTCTTTCGCCGATCGGAGTGCTTACCGATGCTGGCAGGACTTCGAAGGAAAACGCGGAGTATCCAGCAGGACCGGACGCGATAACACCGTAGGTGCCAACAGCAAGATTGGGAACGTCAAAGCTTCCGTCCGATGGGTCGGAATCCGTTCTCGCGACCACTTGATTGCTTCTCAAAAACGTGAGCTTTGCGAAACGCAGATCGTTTGCGAGATCCTGATCGATAATCACGACGCGTCCGAGAAGGGTACCATCCTGCTGCAATCGAACGGCATAAGGATTGATCGATCGCAGCTTATAATCCTCAGTTGCGTAAAGCGATCCCTCAAGTTCGCCAGTTCCCATATTGCTGGATGGAAGGGAACCACGAATGATCGAAGCGTTAATCTCGTCCCGATTTACTGGCATCAACGGGAGAACGAACTTCTTTTTGGGCAAGTTACGCGAATCCGCGATGGTTGTGCTCGTCGGTATCACAGGAACCACTGCGTGGCCCTCTGTGCTCGCTACTACGATCGCCGCTGCTTCATCGAACTCATTTGTCTTGATGTCAAAAGTCACATTTCCTAGTGAGTCGGATGTTGCCGTTCGCTCTTCACCGCTCGATGTGAGCAAACTAACCAATAGGTTTGAGGTTTTTAGCTTGCCGCTGTCGAGCCCAAGGGCGACCAAGGAAACTTGCATCTTGTTTCCTTCTACCCGAGCCATATAGTCTTCGGGCAACTCTATATCCTGGCTCTGTCGCTTAACCAAACGAGTCACCGCATCTTCCTGGACTGCCTGCGCGTCAGCTACAAAAGATGCGGATGTAATTGCGAACCCAGCGATTAAAACCTGGTTGCTAACGCTGCGGATGCTACGAAAGAAATTTCTTTTTGACACGATGTCCTCACTCGATGGTGCATGATGAAAAACGAAGTAGGTGCGCGATACAGCTACGGCGAACTTGATGGAAGCGAAAACTGTTTCAAATGTCAGCGCCCATCTATTTTAGCTTAGCTGTAGTTCCATGAGCAAGCAAAAGAAAGCATTGACATCGGATAAAAATAAAAAACCCGCTTATTTAGCCGTTTTTTTGGCTTCTAGGACGTCGAAGTTAGACAGATCTTTTATTCGAAGCTCAAACCTATCTTTTTTGGCAACAATGGGCGTTTGTTCTTTAATGGGCAAATCACATTGCAATTGCTGGATACGACTAGAGCCTGCGCCGTAGAAAATCCACGTGCTGCGGCAATTTTTCAGTGTCAGCAAATCAGAGACGATTTCCACCGGTGCCGACGTTCCATTCGTTACCTCTGCATCCCAGCTTGAACCCGCCAGCAACTCATTTAAGACCCGTTTATCCGGTAGTTCTGAACCGAGGATTTCTAAATCAGGATCGACAAAGATTCCGCAAAAGAAACCTTCTATCATTCCCTGCTTGAATTCAATGCGGCCAGAAGCAGCATACAAAGCCAATATCTCGCTACTTCTATGCTCGGGAGCGGAATGGATCTCCAGGAGGTTTAAGGAAACCGATGCTCCTTTGTATCCAATCAAACCGTACTTGGCGATATTCGTGAGCTTCAAGTCATTGCCGCTAATAGTGGATCTATCAACGAATACGCCCGCGTAACGTGCAGAGCCAATTGACACGCGATCGACCATGATCGAACTTTGACGCACAAGGATTCCGCATTCGTGTCCAATGAGTTCGAGGTCCTTGCAATTCACGTTGGTTCGATCCGTGATACGCAAAGCAACTACGTTCTTTTCTTTATTGCCCTCCACCTTGATCCTCGAAACATCGACCTTGCTGCTCTGTAAGTTTAAACCCCATTTTGCATCGAATACCTCGCACGGTTTCCCTGCAGCGCCTTGGATTACCACGCTTGCGCAGGATCTAGTTTGAATCCCGATGTCGCAATTTTTAAAGGTGCTGTTTTCTACCTTGAGGACTTGAGTAGGACTTTCCATCCAATCGATGCCGACGTTGCATGGCCCGCCAAAACTGCATCCTTGTACCAACCCGTTCGCACCGGTCCCTTGCACCGCGACGCGCTGGGAACCGGAAGAAGTGTTTCCATGAAATTCGAAGACGCAATTGCGAAGCGTTACCGAGCCACCCTTTTCTGCAACAACCGCCTTACCCGCCTTGCACTCGAACTTGCATTTTTCAGCGACGGCAATCCCATTCGCACCCAGCCTTAGACCATGAAGTGAGTTAGGAGAAAAAGCTAAAATTCGACAACTCACCAACTCCAAATTACCGTTTTCAATTTCTACGGCGCTGGACGTGGATGACTTAGACTCCACTGTCACGTTTTCGATACGTACCTTGCTCGCATTCTGAACCTTGATACAAGCTTCGGCGGAATATGCCACCGTCACGGATCCCTCGCTTCCTTCGCCGATCAAAGTTATCGAATGGGGGACAACGATCGGTTCTCGATAGGTCCCCTTCAAGATTCGGATGGTTTCACCTGAGCTGGATTCAGAAATGGCTTGTGCGAGAGAACGGTGTGTGCCATTGCCGTTAATCGAAACTACAAACGGCTTGGTAAGCGGGATGGGATTGGGAGCGACAATTGGTTTTTCATTTTCTGAATCGACCACTGGCGGATCGACTTCAACCCATTCCAAGGTATCTTTTTTCTTTTCCTCAACGGGGCCAATTTTTTTTTCTTGGACAACCAGAAATGGTCCAAATTTAAAGACCCAAGCTGCAGAAGAGACCAATCCCAACACTAGGGCCCCAGCAAACGCGAGCGTTAAGAGCGTCGTTAGCGTCGGTGCGCGTTGCGGTACATCTCCACCCGCACTCCGCAATGCGTCGACAAAAGCTCTCGCGGTTGGATAGCGATCGCCCGGCAGGACTGCCATGGCACGACGAAGCACTTTTGCTTCGCCAACGGGCACATCGCTGAAGTCTAATTTGCCAGCGAGCTTATCCTTTATGACCTGCGCTTGCGACTCCTCTGGGAACGGGAGTTTGCCTGTTCGGAGTTCGTAATAAGTAATGGCCAGCGAATATTGATCCGAGGTCGCCTCGATTCGGTTGTCAAATGTTTCTGGAGCGGCATAAGCAACGGAACCCGCCATCGATGTTGTTCGCGAATCAGCACCCGCAGAAAGAATCCTCGCAACACCGAAGTCTCCAACGACAGCAAGGTCCCCCAAAACCATAATGTTCTCGGGTTTGATGTCACAATGGTGAATCGCAACCTGTCCATCCCCTAATTCGTGTCGGGGAGTGTTTAGAAAATCGATTGCTTTGGCAGCATCCTCTATGTATCCAATCAGCTCTTGGAAGGGAAACCCGCGTTTCCCTTTTTGATTGTAGTCGCGTAGTCGCTCCATCAAATTTTGTTCGCAAAGGACGGTCGCTATCACCAACATGAACGGCTTTTGCTTGTCCGCTTGCTGCACCGGCATTCGGAGCAATGTCGCCCCGAACGTATCGTTCAATAGAGAATGATTGTTGTCGAATGCGGCATCGTCGATGACCTGCATGTTCTCGTCTAACAACCACAGCGCGTAAGTTAGCACCAGATGCGGGTGGCGTATTCCCTTTACTTTCTGAATTGCCCGAAACTCTTTCCTTCCCTGCCGCTCTCGAACGTTCAGGAATTTTAAAGCGACGTGGGTGCCTCCGGGCGACGAAGCACGCCACACCTCTCCAAACTGCCCTCGTCCGAGGAAATTCTCCAATCGGTATCCCGGAATTGGCTCAAAGCCTACGGTTAGCATGGGTTAATGCTATCGGGAAACGTGTACGTAAAGAAACATGATTGCACTATTGCCCGCTTTTCCTGATCACCGAGAAATTGGTCAAATCCGTTGTGGTCATTTTTAGGTCCTTGTCATCATCGACATCTTTGTCTTCATCCAGCAGTACTGGCATTCTACGTTCTTCCGATAGATCGCCATCGATCCTCTTGATTTTACTTGACCCAATTCCGTTAAAGACCCAACTATTGTTGCATCGGGTCAAAGTCATGCGATCGCTTAAAACATGGACGGGCGAAAGGGTTGTTTGGATTTTATCCGGATCGCCGATCAGTTCGAGCAAACTTCTCTTTTCCGGAAATCGGGTTTGGTTTATCAAAACCCTACTTGGATCCACGAAAACGCCGCAAAGGCAATTTATGAAATCACCATCCTTGAACTCGACGGAGCCAGAGGAAACATACACAGCAGGTGCGATTTTTTGCACTGCGTTGACTGCATCCACTTTCAACGACTCGAGTTCAACAGACGCACCCTTGCTCAAGACAACAAGACCGTAACAAACAATTTCGCTTAGTTTCAAGTCCTTTCCCGTCACGGATCCACCATCGACGAGAAGCCCGACGAAACTCGTACTGTTCGTTTCAACACGGTCAACAATCAGCGCACTCTGATTGACTAAAATCCCACAAGCGTAACCGGAAAAATTGCATTCGGTGCAATTTACGGTCGAACGCTCAGTAATCTGCAATGCCATTCGATTGGTTTCCAGGATTCCTTCGATATTGACTCGAGTCAAATCGACTTTGCTTTGCTTCACACTCACGCCCCAAACCGCATTTTTGATTTCGCAAGGCTGATCGGCAGATCCTTTAACGATGACCGTTCGGCAACGTTGTGCCTGGATACCAATTTTGCAGTTGTCAAACGAGCACCCCTCAATGATCAGATCTTGATCTGGACTGTCCTTCCAATCGATCCCGCCGATGCACGGTCCTGTGAAAACACAATTGCGAATTAGGCCCTTGGTGCCGGAAGCCTGGATACCGATTTTTTTGGAGTCTGAGCCCGTGTTGCCGGCAAAACTGAAGGAAGAGTCCCGTATGGCAATTGTCGACAGACTGTCCCCTGAGACCGCTGCATGTACCGCAGATTCAAATTTGCACTCTTCGGCAACCAATGTCCCGTTGGCTCGCACCTTGACGCAGTCATAGGACTCCGCCGAACTCGCAAACACATCGCACTGCACCAGCGTTAACTTCCCTCCATAGATATCGATCGTGTTGAAATTCGCAGATTGGGAATCAAAAACCACTTTCTCGATACTAACTTGACTATCCCCCTGAAGTTTGACGCAGGAGCCATCCGTAGAAAGGACCTGAACCCCCTGTTGTCCAATCAACTTGATCGATCGATCGATGACCATGGACTCTCGATAAGTTCCCGCAAGGATCGCGATCGTGTCGCCTGCTGCGGAGTCCGAGATCGCTTTCGCAATCGATTTGTGGGTTCCACTTCCGTCGACTGAAACCCGAAACGGTTTGTTAGGCAACGGCAGCTTCGGTTCAGCTTTTTGTTCGGCATTCGATTTGCCAGGCAATTCGGATTCTTTTGGGACTACTTTGGATCCGCCGCTCTCGGGACCATTGGCCCGTTGGTCACCCGAATCTGTGTCGCCCGAATTGGTACCGCCGACCTTAATACCACCTCCATTATTCAGTTCGACCGCAGCAAACGGCCCTAACTTGGCCAACCAAGCTGTGCCGATCAAGCCGCCCAAAAGCAAAGTCGAGATCAATAGCGGCAAGACGAACTTGCCGATGCTGCCCGGCTGACTAATCGTGGAACCGCCAAAGGAATTGCGGACTGTAGAATTGCCTGCCCCAGAAGCATTTTGGCTTCGAGACCCTACCGAGCCGAGGCTTGCGTCGACATTCGAGCCAATCGCCGAACCAATGGCCGACCCCTGGGAACTGAGCGCCTTGAAGGCACCGGTTTGAGACGACGACATCATATTGACTGTGTCCAGCATGGGCAGCGATTCGGCGATGATGTCCAGGTCCGCAATCAACTCTCGCACGCTGGCATAGCGATCTCCGACGGTTTTCGCGCAACACTTTCGAAACACTGAGTCGAACGCGCTTGGAATCTTGGGATCGCGTTGATGAATAGGCCTCGGATCCTTGTTCTTGATCTGGTCTTTTAGTTCGCTTAAGCTCGATCCAGAAAAGGGAGTCTTGCCCGATAGCAACTCGTACAGAATGACCCCGAGCGCCCAAATATCGGACCGACCGTCTAGCCATTCCACTCGCCCAGAAAACTGCTCTGGGGACATGTAGAGGGGCGTGCCCGCCACTTCACGGCCTTTTTTGTTGTTTTCATCATCCTCTTGAATCGCTAGTCCAAAGTCGGCAACGTAAACGCGACCCTCCGGCTCGACAAGCAAGTTCTCCGGCTTTAAATCCCTATGGACAATTCCCGCGGCGTGGGCTGCGTCTACTGCCAAACAGACTTGTCGCATCATGCCTAGGACCCGAGCAATTGGTAAACGGCTCTCGCCATTCTGAATCATTTGCCTAAGCGTAGAGCCCAAGATCAACTTCAAGACCACGAAGGGTTCCCCGCTGTTCGTCACCCCAACCTGATAGATCGGGACAATCGAAGGGTGGTCCAGTTTCGCTGCCTTTCGAGCTTCGTCGATATACTGCTGGCGCTGGGACTGATTGCTTATCAGCGGCTTCTTGATCGCTACCCGGCGGTCTAACATCTGATCGCGCGCGCAAAATACGACCCCGAATGCACCTCGCCCTAGTTCGCTTTCAACCGTAAATCCTGGGATATCGGTGGGGAACGCCGTCTTTCTAATCGCCGCGTTCGTCTCGTCCGACGGCATGGGTCTGTCTACATATTGAGTCGCATACGCGTCCATCGGCACGGATTGGGCATCTGGCTTTTCGGAATCGATAGAAGCCGAAAAGTCCATCGTTTCGAAATGAGGGACGTTTGGTTCTCCCTTATCTTTTTTTGGATCTGGACTTTTATTGTCATCCCTAGTCATACAGTACCTCAACCATCGCGTGTCGAAAGATTGCGCAAAACTGCGAACTCAATCTCCATGAAGGGATCCTTTGTGGACATCTACGTCTAATTTACCACGTCGGTAGTGAATTCAATCACCGCTATCGGGTCAATTCCAAGATTTATGAGGCACGATTAGTGAAAGCCGAGCGGCGACTCACTTTTTGCCGAAAACACTTGTATACTTTCCGCCGAAAGTTCGCGTCGCAAAGATGCCCCCCACTACTGTACTCTCGACCAATTGATCCAAACATGCAGACCAAACGACTTGGTAATTCCGATCTTTTTCTATCCCCGTTGGGTATTGGAGCTTGGGCGATCGGGGGAGCGGGTTGGGCGTTTTCCTGGAGCTCACAGGATGATCGAGATTCGGTGAAAGCAATTCATGCGGCATTGGATGCTGGCATGAATTGGATCGATACGGCCGCCGTGTACGGGCTTGGACACTCCGAAGAAGTCGTTGCTGAA
>JBBRGW010000172.1:0-8359 GCA_038223525.1 Pirellulales bacterium | reverse complement strand
GAGCATCGCCCAGGCTCGCAGCCTGAAAACGCGTCGCAAATTCCATCGCAGCCGCATGTAGCCCTAAGTTTGCAATCACTTCAAAACGGCAACTCGCTCAAAACAGCGAGGTGTTTTTGCTGCGCAAATTCGTTGATTTCCCGCGTTTTCATGTCGATAAGGAACGCAGCCAAAGCGCCCTGAAGCCATTTACTTAGTCCCCCACCCTGCCGAAGTAATACCAACCACCCAAACAAATGCGGTGTCCCTTCGGTTCGTTCCTTCGCTACGGTGTCCCTTCGGTTCAGTGCTTCGGTTCCTTCGGTTCTCTACGCGAGTTTGCAGCAGTTCAAAAACCTACGGTTTTTGAGGCAACATCATGCGAAGCGGGATACGTATTTTCTTTTACTGCCTTCGCAATTGAAACAGTTTGAACATTGGGTCCGAGATCTTTGACGCGCTCGCTTCGGAAAGTTCTTCCGAAAGGACTTGATCGAGTTGCCCTTGAAAGATCTTCTCAGCTCTTCCACCGTCAAAATAGGCAGCTCCGTCCTGCGTGCTTCGCATGGATGAAATCATTTGCGAGAAAAGGGTCTGGCCGACGAAATCTTGAAAGGCTTTTCGCAAATCCTCGCCTTCGGGTACCACCTCTGGCTTCGATTTATCGACTTTGTCTTCCTCTGAGGTCGTCAGCTTTTCCAAGTTGAATTCAGTGGAGCTTTTCAATTTACCAAGCGTTTGATTTGCATGAGATTGGATCAGGTCGCTTGGTCGAAATGAGTTTGCAGCTGATTGAAGGTCTATCATGGCTATGATTGTTTAGTTGTGTTGGGGCAAAGTTGTATTTTGGGACCATTGTCCAGAACGAATTAAAGGTTCCGAATGAAACAACGGACGGGACAACGGACGGGACAATGGTCCCATCCTACGGTTTAATAATCGTTAGTCGATCACTAGTTCACCGTAGAGGTTGCCTTGTTTTTTGAGGGCTTTGATGATGGAGATTTGGTCTCCGGTTGGGACCGCCAGCACGTTCAAAGCGTCGGTGAGATTTTTGAGGGTTGGACGAGGTGTTTTGCCGTCTTGAGAGCTCAAGGAAACGAAGTTGCCGCCAGCGGCATCGGCTCCCGCGCTTCCACCGCGGGTCGAAATGGTTAAGTTTTTGTGGGAAATTGCAACTGGCGCGATGGTAACGTCGTCGCCGATGATCAAAACGCCTTCGCGTTCGTCGATGTAAACTCTCTTCTTGTTGCGCAGATTGAGAAGAGGTAGATCAAAAATAAGGGAGACGAACGATACTGCATCGTCTTTGTAAGCAGCTGGGATGGTAATTTCAATGGTCGTTTGATCGATTGCTCTGGCTATTCTCTTATCGGTTTTAGGAAACGAACTAGATGGATTCCTTGAGCCGGCAGATTCGTCCACGGTGCTTTGGTATTCGTTGATTTTGAATTCAATATTTTGCGAAGTGGAGATGGAGCGATGGTCGGGATCGACAATGAGCGTGAACTTGTTTTCCGAGATGAACTCGTTGGCCACAATGAGTTCCATTTTGCAGCCTTCGACAACCTTTCCCGAGGTTGGAATTTTGGGACTATCAACTAGGATGGGACCGCTCGCTAAACCGTAAACGACCGGGCGATCGGCGCGCGGACCCAACATGTGGGTAAGCATCAGATTTCCACCCTCAAGGCTTTTAGCGCTGATCGCGCTGACCTTGCAATTGAGTTTATCCCCTTGTTGGGCACCACTCGCCGGGATGGTGACTTCGACGAAGACCAACGCGACGTTTTTCGCGTTGGCCATTTCCTTTTCGATTAGCCTGCCCTGGATATCGCTGCTAACTTGACCGCCCATGAGTTGCATGGAGCGGGTGAGGTTTCGAACGGTCGGTTTGATTTCGCCGCCATCGCCCGTCCCTTTTAGACCAACGACGAGGCCAAGACCTTGAAGCGTGTTTTCTTCTTGCCCCTTAAGACGGCAGATGTCTTTAATGCGGAGCTCGTTTTGTGCGATAGACGTCTTTGGCAAAAATACCGATACGCAAAGAAGCAAGGACACGAAGACCCGTTGGGCAAATGTTCGTTGATTGAATACTTCCACAGAAACACCTCTAGTCGCCATTGAACAAAAGACCATCCGCAAGCACGCTGCCAGGACCTATAACCTGGGGGCTCAATCAAATGCCACTGAGAAAGTGCAACACAGGGGAGTTGGGCAAGTTAGGCAGCGGGAATACCAACCGATGGTGAAAAATAGTTCCTGTGCCCGCTTGCGTGGTGCCCCACGTTCTGGCTACTCTGTGAAACAGCAAATGCTTGCTTTTCTTCGTTTTGGAATCTGAAAGGTCCGTTGATGGCTGTGCACACTGACTCTCAAACTAGTTCAACCGCCCCTCCGTTGTCGTTGGATCGGCGGATCATTTTGTCCATCATGATGTTCCTGCAGTTTGCGATATGGGGCTCATGGGTTATTGTGTACTACCCGTTCCTACTGGGTAAAGGCTTTACTCCAACGCAAGCGACGGCATTGAATGCAAACGTTTATTTGGGCGCGATGCTCTCAATGCTCTTTGCAGGATATCTCGCAGACAAGGTAATCAATAGCGAAAAGCTAATGGCGATCTGTCACATAGTGGGGGCGGGGCTTTTGTTTTTGATGAGTCAACTCACTAGTCCATCGCAGTATTGGATGTTGTTTGCAGTGACTTTTGGATATTCCTTGGTTTTCAATCCAACTCTTTCAGTCATCAATTCCCTTACTTTCCGCAATGTGCCTGACAGCGGTCGCGACTTCCCTGGGTTAAGAGTCTTTGGAACCGTCGGATGGATTTGCGCTGGATTGCTCATCGATCTCATTTTTTCCGGCACAACCGAAGGAGTGCCAAATACAATTGCTACCAGCGGTCCTCTCGTGCAAGCGGCAGTTATATCGTTATTACTTGGCATCTATTGTTTGGTAGCGTTGCCAAAGACTCCACCTGCTGGTTCGGGAGCTGGTGCACTGGATTTCTTGCGAGCACTCGCGATGCTAAAAGATTTTTCCTTTGCGGTCTTCTTTGTTATTACGTTGATCGCCTCAATTGCAATGGGAATGTATTTCAACTCCGCGGGTGACTTCTTGGGTAAAGGGGTTGGGGTGAAAAATGTTGGGTCCACTTTGGCAATTGGTCAAGCAGTTGAATTGTTGCTATTGGTTTTGCTCCCGTTCTTCCTCAAGCAATACGGACTCAAACTGGTCATGGCAGTTGGTCTGTTCTGTTGGGCACTTCGCTATCTCCTTTTCGCGAATGCCACTCCTGACAATCCATGGTTTTGGTTTGCAATCTTGGGGGTAGCTTTGCATGGATTTTGCTTTGACTTCTTCTTTGCAGCCGGCTTTATTCATGCAGACAAATCAGCACCTGAGGACTTAAAAGCGAGCGCTCAATCATTGCTTGGGTTCCTGGTTTACGGTTTGGGAACTTGGCTTGGAACGATCGTGAGTGGTCAATTGACAGAGAAGTACAAGAACGCAAGCGGCGGTACCGACTGGTTTGGCTATTGGATGGTGCCTAGCGTTGTGCTATTCATCTCGTTGGCCGTGTTTTTGGTTTTGTTCAAAGCGAAAAAGCCGTCCGCATAGCAACGATTCAGCTAGCTTGAAGAGCAATTAGGTTGGAAATGAAAACGTCTGGACTGACGGTTCTCGGGACCGACACCGATGTCGGCAAGACGTACGTTTCTTGCCGAATCCTTGATTCCTTGGTTCAACGCGGGATTGAGGTTGGTGCATATAAACCCGTAGCGAGCGGGGCACCGACTCGCGAGCAAAGCGACGGTTATCAACTTTGGCTTGCAAGCGGTCAAAGACGCTCGCTCGACGAAGTGAACCCGCAGCGCTTTCTCGCACCCTTAGCTCCACCTATCGCAGCCGAACTGGAGGGCAAGCAGGTTTCAGATTCCATGATTCTCGATGGCGCCAACCACTGGCACAAGCATTGCGATTTTTTGTTAGTAGAAGGAGCAGGCGGGCTTCTTTCTCCCATCAGCTGGGCGATGACCAATGCGTCGCTCGCTTTAGAATTAAAGTTCCCCGTTGTCTTGGTTTCTGGAAATCGACTCGGAGTGGTGAATCAGGTTTTAACGACGCTCGTGGCTGCGAGATCTCTCGGGCTCAGCGTCCGCTGGGTGGTGCTGAACGAAGTCGTCGCAAATTGTGATGTCTCGACGAGCAGCAATTTGCGAATGCTCGAGGTGTTCCTCCATCGCGAACCCAACCCACCAAGAATCTTGGTACTGCGTCACAACACAAAGACCTTTGAAACAGAAACACCAAGGTGGGAGGATTTTTCGGATTGAGTATTAAGGCCACCGGAAACGTGGTTTACGCCGGGTGAAAGCTTCCAGGTGCCATTCGTGCCAGGCACCTACCCAGGGTTGGCTGTGTCGAATCTCGCATGCCTCGTGCTGCGGATCGTTCGGTTTTTGGGCTAATTCGGAGCGGGCCCTCTTGTCCACCCTTGGGAATCGGGGTTGTAACCCGGCAGGCTAGCACTCCCTCTTTGTAGCCATAAAGGACAACAATCCACAGGGCAAGCCTGTGGTATTCGAATACTGGCACCTACCTACTGTTGGCCCTGTCTCGGCTCTTCTAAAAAAACCAAACCAAAGCACCTTTTCGGCCACTGAAGCCAGATTAATTCAGCTCTTCAGTAGGTCCTTCGACAACAACGGACGGATCGACGAAAAGATGTTTGCGAATCACGATCGCGATTGATACTCTCTTGAGTTCGCAAAAGTTATTTGCGGGGCTTCTTCTTTCCATTTTTGTTCTTGAGCTTGCTCGTAAGTGCATCGCTTTTCGATGAGGGCTTAAAACTCTTCGGACGCTTTTCTCGTCCCTCTTTGCCGGCGGAACCTTTCGGCTTTTTCGGACCCACCGACAAGGGCGACGCTCGGCGGCTCACTTTTTCAAATCCGAATAGCAATTCTCGTTTGGCCGCGTCTGTTCTATCAACCCGGACGATCAACTCGTCCCCGAGCCGGAACCGATTCCCTTCCTTGTACCCTTCCAGCGTATGCGTGTCGCGATCGAATCGATAGCGGTCGCTTGGCAAAGACCGAATTGGTATCAAGCCATCGACCGGTATCTCAATCGCTCGCACAGTGATTCCTGTGGGCCGCACTCCGGAAACGACGCCCGTAAGCAGTTCTCCATGCTTCTTGGACATGAAGTGCAAGAGTTTTACACGGATCAATTCCCGTTCGGCGAATTCTGCATTTTGCTCGGCGTCGCTGCACTGCTGCCCTAGGTGTTCAAGTACCTGTTCGTTTTCCCGTGCCGGCTTGCCTTCGATCAGTTTCTGAACAATACGATGCACCACAAGGTCGGGATATCGACGGATCGGGCTGGTGAAGTGGCAGTAGTGCGTCATGTCAAGAGCGTAGTGGCGTTCAAACTCCGCTTGATAGACTGCCTTGGACATGCTTTTGAGGATAGCGTAGTTAACCGCGTACTCCGTTGGCTTGCCTCGAACAGCGTTCACTACCCGTTGGATCTCAAAGCGATCTTCCATGTTCTCGGCTTGGATGTCGAGGGCCCGGACGAACTCATTGAGCCGGCGCATCTTCAGTCGATTTGGGGGCGCATGCGCTCGGCGAAGGAAGGGGAGCTCCAGCGAATCGAGCCATGACGCGACCGCTTGATTCGCGGCCAACATGCACTCCTCAATCATCTGGTGGCTCTCGGTATGCAATACCAAATGAGCGCCGCGGACTTTGCCCGTTTTGTCCAAGTCGATTTTGACCTCGGGAAGCGTCAACTCCAACGCACCCTTTTGGTTGCGAATCTGTCGCAGCAACATTGCAAGCTCGTGCATGTCGGCGACCAACTGAAAGATCTCCGGCTTGAGCTTCGCTCGCCAGACTTCGCGCTCACCAAGATAATTATCAATCTGCTCGTAGTTGAACCGATGTTGATTGCGAATGACGCTATTAAAGGTTCGGGTAAATATCAGCGTACCGTCGGGCGTGTACTCCATGAAGACCGTTTTGGCCAATCGGCTTCGGTCGGGTTGCAGTGAAGCAAGATGGTTGCTGATGGTCTCGGGGATCATTGGGATCACACGGTCCGGCAAGTAGACACTCGTTCCCCGTTTGCGGGCTTCTTCGTCGAGCGCAGAACCGACCGGAACAAAGTGCGAGACATCCGCGATGTGCACCTGCAGTTCCCAATTCCCCTTCTCATTTTTGCATAGAGAGATGGCGTCATCGAAGTCTCGAGCGTCGACCGGGTCGATGGTCAAGGTTGGCACGAGCCTCAGATCGGATCTGCCTTCGGGGATGATATCTTCGTCAAACAAATCGGCTTGTTGTCGAGCGACTTCCAATGCCGCTTCGGGATAGGTTTCGGGTAAGCCGAATTGGTGCATGACGGCCAACGTATCGACCGCTGGATTTTTGCTGCTACCGAGTACTTTGAGGATGACCCCTTCGCCGACATGATACGAGTCGGGGAACCGAACCAACTCTACAATGACTTTGTCTTGGTCGTTCAATGGCAGACCGCGTATGTCGCCAACTTCGATCGGGTGCTCCAGATTCGCACCATCGAGCCGCACGAACGATTTCCCATCCACCAGCTGGTAGGTTCCTGAAAACTCGCGCCGGGCACGGGCGACGATAGCTTCGACAGCACCCTCGACTTTCCCGTCCTTGCCCGAACGAACGATCCGAATGCGAACCGTATCACCGTCCATCGCACCGAGCGTAAACGGCGGTGGAATGAAGACATCGTCTGATTTCGATTCACCCGCAACAACTGGCAGCTTCACAAATCCGAAGTCTCGAGCTGGAGCAGTCCGAAATATACCGGTGACTTCGCCACGCAGTTTTTTCGCGCGACTGAGCTTTGGAGCTTCGGGGATTTCGTCTTCTTCTTCGTTTAATTCCTCTGGTTCTATTTGATCCTCAAATTCGACTTGGTCATCTTCTTCTTTGGATGAAGGTTCGATTTCGCCAATCTGCTCGTTACTGCTTGCTTGAGGAGCAATCTTTTTCTTACGAGGAGGCTTCGCCAAGACTTCTTCCAGAGTGGCATTGGAGCGAAGTACGAGATGATTTGGACCGTAGGTAACTTGGCCGTTCCGTACTAGTTCCTTGATCGCGCGGCGCAGTGGCCGGTAGTCCTCGTCAGGGAGCTTGAGATTTTTATGGATGACGCGAGGTTTGGACGGCTTGTAGTCAGCCGCATAGACAAGTTTCAAGACTTGCTGAACAATTGGTTCTGAATTCATATCGAATTAGTGTAATTGCTATCCATGCAATTTACCAGTACGAGCCCAGTTGATTGACCTGTTTAAGCCTAATCGGCGTACCCTAATGTTTAACCAGCTTAGCGGCGGGCTTTGTCAGTCTATTCCCGCATCAAACCACTCCGCACACCGTCTCACGAGAACTTGAGCACGCCGTTGCTATCGCCAAAGCTATCCGCTTTGACGCCCGCTTGATTCAGCATCCACAAGTACAAATTGCACAATGGCGTGTCTTTTGGGAATTTCCAATGGGCTGCTTTCTTGATTTTACCACCCGCTTTGCCCGCCATAATGATTGGCAAATCATCATGGTTGTGACGATCGCCGTCCGAGATGCCGCTGCCATAAATGATCATGCAGTTGTCTAGCAGTTTCCCGCCTCCTTCTTCCACAGCGGAGAAATGGTCGAGCAAATAAGCAAAATGTTGCATGTGATACTGATTGATCTTTTGTACCTTTGCTTGCTTCTCTTCGCTCTTGCCATGATGAGATAGATCGTGGTGACTCTCCGGTGCGCCGATCTCCGGGTAACCGCGTGCGTTCCCTTCATTTGCAAACATGAATGTTAATACGCGGGTCGAATCCGTTCGGATCGCGATCGCGGTCATGTCCAGCATGAGTTTGCAGTGCTGACTCCAGTCGCGAGGCACTCCTGCAGGCCGAGGGAAGTTGGGAATCCCATCCTCTCCCACTTTTAGTTTGTCTGAATTCACCATTCGGTTCTCGACTTCGCGAACAGCATACAAGTACTCGTCAACTTTTCTCTGGTCCGCAACGCCCAGCTTTTTTTGCAATGACTTTGCATCCTCTTGAACGAAATCAAGAACGCTTTTGCGACGTTCAATGCGAGCGGCGCGGCTCTTTCCCATGCTTGCATTGTCCGAATTTCCAAAGAGCCTATCAAAAACTGCGGAGGGGTCCGTCTCTTTTGCCAATGGGCTGGTCTCGTTGCGCCATGCCAAGTTGCTAGAGTAAGCGCACGAATATCCACTGTCGCAATCCCCCGCTTGCGCCGATCCCTCTAGCCCCAACTCCAAAGAAGCAAATCGGGTCTTTCCGCCAATGACTTGCGCGGCCACGTGGTCT
>JBBRGW010000171.1:0-8361 GCA_038223525.1 Pirellulales bacterium | reverse complement strand
GGTTTGTAGCCCAAACGCCACTCCGACCAAAACACAAAAACTATTCATGACGCCCGGCTGCATCCAGCCTCCTGCAGCAAGCAAATGAAACAGGAGCACTGCGGCCGAAATCATACAGGTCGCAGCCAAGTACGGATCATTTCCTAACCCGTTGCATCGAACCAATAGCAATCCCACCGCTATCGCGAATCCTGCATAAAGCATGCCTGAAACAATGGTATCGCTATCGCTGAATAGGGATTCAAATAAAACTAATCCAAAACAACTGACCAGACTCCCAACCAGTATCGCCCAACCGCATTGGCCATTCGTTTGCCCTTCCCGTCCGAATGGAGTTGCTGAAACTAAGGGAAGTCTGGCTAAGGTAATCGTTTTCCAAAAAAAGATCGCAAGAATTGCGAACAAAAGAACAAGCAGCGGCAATCCGCCCGCAACGGCTGTTTCCAAAACAAAGTTGTGTGGATCTGCTGGCGACTCCGAAGCTGTAATCGATTTAATGCGATTGTATCTCTGTTGGAAATTTGCGACCCCGTATCCTGTCCATGGCTCGGCCTGAACCAGCCCTATCGCGCCACGCCAATAATCGAGTCGATAGGAGAGAGATTTGCCCGCCTCGCTAACGATCAGCGGATCCCTCACCAACACCACGCAGATTGCAGCTCCAGCAACTATCCCTACCGAAATCACGATTGCTCGAAAGCGACTTGCGACGACCAAGCCACCGGTTCGGATGGCCGGATGCAAAAAACAAGCCGCGAGCAAACAAACGAGCGTCGCCAGCCATGCCGATCTGCTTTTGGTCAAAAGCAAAGTGACGAAAAAAGTGGCGACCAAGCCCCAGCCCAAAAGGTGCGAAGCCCAACGTCGGTTCACTTGCTGACTGCTCTGCTTTGCATTCATCCAAGCAGAAGATGATTGACCGATCCATTTCACAACCACGAAGACCAACCATACTGCCATCAAACCTGCCAGCGAATTGGTCAGGGCAAACGGCCCAGTCGGTTCTAAGCTACCGAGTCGACTCGCCAATTGCATCGCATCGGAAGAACCCGCCACAACCCCCATTTTTTCGTAAAAAGTATTTGGATCGACCGCAAACATCCTTCGCAAGGCCGGCATGCTCACAAAGTATTGATGGCTAGCGCTGGCAACTGTTCCTGCAGCGCAACCCAGCATTAACGAAGTGATCGCAAATCCCAATCGATAGCGACCTGTTATCTTTGCGATCGAGACGATTAAGATCCATTCCGCGATCCACTGCCAGCAACCGTTGATTGCAAATCTCGCATTGCCGTGGCCAGGCACTAAGGCGCTGCAAATCCCTAGCCAAAGCCCGAAAAGAATCATCGCCGCGACTAGCCCAAAGTACAGTCCACTCGGTTCCTGTTCGGTTCCAATCAATACCGAATCAATCGCAACAAGAAATCCAATCCCCATTGCCAGCAAGATAAACGTGAGCGAGCTACCCATGGAGACGCTGGTCGCATCGCATGGATTCCATTGCGATGTAGTCAAACAAATAGCCAACAGAAAGCAAGCGAATTGCGACGGCAATCGATATACCCAGGACGCTCCGTGATCGACTTTCGAATTCAATTTATTGTTCATTCGAACCCGCCAAGCTCTCTAAAACACCAACTAATATGAGCATGCAAAGCACGATGGACAACACGATCGCTGCTCCCCAAACATCCGTTCGCGGCAAAAGCAGTGCGCCCAATGAGCACGTCACCGTCGCGAGATAGATAGTAATCACCGCTTGCTTTTTCGTCATACCTAGCTCGACCAATCGATGCGAAAAATGACGCTTGTCCGCTTGGAATGGACTACGCTTCTCTCGAAGCCGAATCCAAATAACGCTGACCATGTCATACAACGGGATCGCTAGGACGCAAAGCGGCGCGAGCACAGCGTGCGGCGTGTCCCCCTTGACGTTCGTATAGGTCGACAATAGCGACGCGATAGCAATCCAATAGCCGACGAAGTAACTGCCCGCATCACCCATAAAAATCGTTGCGGGTGGCCAATTGTGCTTGAGGAAGCCTAGCAACGCACCAACCAATATCAGTAGCATCGCCGCCACAAACAACTGCGGCTGGCCATTCGCGTTCGAGCCCAATGAAGACGAAGGGGCAATCAAGAGCATCAAAGCCAACATCGACGCAATGATTGCTGCGACACCTCCACTCAACGCATCCATGTTGTCTAACATGTTAAAAGAATTGATCAGCATCACGATCCAGAACACACTCAGCAAAGAGGTTAGCCACGGTATGCCTATGAATGCAGTCAGCTGCAAGTTCTGCCAATACACCACCGATCCAGCAACTAGGAACTCAACACCCAAACGTAGCTGCCACGGGAGCGAAAATCGGTCATCCAGCAAGCCAAGAAATGCTAATATCGTTCCCCCCCCGATCAATACCCATATTTGACTCGCTTTGGATACCAACCCAGACACATGCTCACGAAACGGAACAGGCAACCATGCGTTACCTACTGATGGATTGGAATGAATCGCAATCAATCCAAGAGTCCCAATCAGAAACGTCCCTGCCACCCCCAACCAAATCCCAATCCCTCCCCCAAGCGGTATCGGTACCGTATGCACTTTTCTAGCGTCGGGCTTGTCAAGCAATCCCAATGCGCTCGCAAAGCGTCTAACCACTCCAACGGTTACGAACGAAATGAGAAAGGCAGGCAGCACTGTTACCATCAGCATCGCGGCGAATTGCAGCCAATTGAAACCCTCGGTACTACTATTCATGAAGTCCCGAACAAAGGTCTTTTGGAAATTGGCAATTCATTAGGTCAGCGATCATTTTGGATGCGAGTCCGAAACGGGGGCAATATTTTGGCTGCGCAAGACGTCAGCAACCCGCTTTGCCAGGTGTTTACGGCACTCATCAAAGAATACTCGAAAGTCCTCCCGTTGGTAGTCGGGGTAGGTCCACGGCATCGATATCCATTGCTGATTTCGAAATGCAAGTGTCACTTCGGCGTAAACCCCATCTCTCAGGTAAAGTCGGTGCTCACGATTCTTTGTCGATGCGAGCACGAGTTTGGTCATCGACATGTATCCTGGGTCGATGTTCAAGGGGCGTTGAACATCCGAATCCATACTCTCAGCTAGCTCGGTCTCCCAAGCGTGAGAAAGCAATTTATCCGCAGATAAGCCTGCAGGATCGTACCATTCCGAAAGAATCGCGATCTGTTTCGTTAACCGATCTCCCATCGTCGATCGATAGTATTTCGATTCCGTAAAAAGGTAACAAGGGCTCAGCAACGCTATAGGGGAAAACTGCGCGGCGACTTTTTGCCATATCCACGCGAAGGCTGACTCATGCTTGCTGAATGCCGCGACAATCTGCAGACATGGCGGATATTCCTTGACAATACCCATTTTCGATCAGAATCCTAAGTTGGCTTACCATTGTTTCTTTTAACGCGATTTGGGTCGGCGGCATCAGCTGCTTTGGCCTTTTGTAAACTCGAAACTGCGTCGGCATATCTCTTTTGAATTTTGCTCGCTTCCCATTTTGATTTCCGTATTTTCAACTCGATCTCGGCCACACTCTTTTCCTGACGCTCCAACTCTTTCAAGACCTGTACCACTTTCGGGTCACGATCCACTTCACCCTTCGGCAACAGCTTTCGCTTCTCGTCGAGGTCTGATTGTTGTTTTGCAAGTTGTTTGATCGCTTCGATCGCACTGGCATCTTTCGCGATCGCTTCGTTCTCCAAATCGAGAGGCTTGCGGATTTGCTTTGCAAGTTCGGCAAGCAGCAGATCAGCGTCGTTTCCAGATTGTTCAATGTCCTCCGCAATCGCCGCTTTCTTCTTCTTTGCCTCCTCCGAAACTTGATTGGCCTGCATCCACTGAGACGTCTCGTGGACTTGCGCACGCACCTTGTCAGCGATCAGCTCTAGCGACGCGCCCGCTTGTCGAGCCTTAGCCAACGTTTCAGGAATTCCTACTTTCGCGCCGAGTCGATCTTCAGCGTCCTCGCGAGTCTCTCGCAGTTTTTTCCTCAATTGCTGGAGCGATATGGCCGCTTTTCCTTGCGAAGCCAGTTCGGTCCTCAATTCTTGCAACGATTGCGCCAAGTCTTTCTTTGCATCTGCAACGATGCGATTCGCCTTTGCAACCCGTTCGTTCTCGTTCCGCTCGTCCTGCTTCGGATTGTTTGCTTTCTGGGCCAAGCTCACTTTACCGACCGTTGACAGACATGAGACGAACACGACGGAAAGGAAAAAGATGCGGTTCACAACAGCAACTCCAAGCAATTGGTAAAATCTTTATCTAAGGTGTAGTGGAACTGGTTCAAGTTCCTCACATACCTGGCGTGGATTTCGAGTCGTGTTTGGGTCCAAGAACTATCTGAAAATTTCCGGTCGGTAACTTCGGGCTGGTCTGGTCGTTTGGATTCGCTACCAGCTTTTCAAGAGCCGTTGTTACGGCTTTCTGCTGCTTCGACGTAACGCCTTTATAGACTCCGTCCTTGAGGTTCGAGGCTTCATTGGCTGCGAAATAGAGTTGTGTTTCGAGGGTTTCCCGCTTAGGTGCAACGACGCGGAAGTGAATGTGGGGCGTGCGACCAGGATACTTCCCCGGCTCGATCGTTTTGAAAGCAAACGAACCATCAGTTCCCGTTTGCATCCGGCCCCAGTATTGGAAATTCGGGTCCAGCGGACTCTCGTTTTTGTCATTAGGATGGTTGTATCGTCCGGATTTGCAGGCCTGCCACACTTCCACAATCACGCTATCCAGGGGCTGCCCCGAAATATCGACGACGTTTCCGCGTATCGCAATGATTTCCCCTTCCGCGACCGGAGAAACGTCGTTCTTGCGAGTTAAATCGACGTCAAAGAAGTCTTGCTTGTCGATGGGCGGAATCGGATAAACCGGGCCCCGGGTCTGGGAAGCAGTCAGAGCAAGATCGTCAGCCATAGAAGAACGGGTTAGCCACACACCGCCGGCGCAAAAATAAACCAAGCGGTGTACAAAACCTCTGCGATGAATCATAATAAAACCTTAACTTTTCAACCAAACCGATTTGGATACGTTGCCTATTGCAACGATTGTAATCAATTTCGCGATCAGAGACGAGTTGATTGATTGAGGCCGGAAAAAATTGCAAAACTACATTGGCCAGGATATTTATCCTGACGAATGGTTTTGGATGTTTTGCTAATTCAACTCCCGGACTTCTAGGTACTAACCAGGATATCGATGTTGCGCCCGAGACGTCACAAACACATTCCCGATCGAACTACTGGGGATTCGAATCAGAACCCCTCCGTAGATTCTATGGGTATGAATGAATCTCGCGGAGAGATGCCTCCGAGCCAAAAGGAGAAGACTGTAATTCAGCCCACACTTCGTTTGGGGCATGAAATTCAAGAACAAAAGGGACCTACGCAGAGACCCACCCGTTCTTCTCCTCTGCCTTGGAACCGAGCCGTCCCAACGCATCGACGCGAGCGAGCTACCGAGGGCTTGCTGATTGGATGCGCCGTTGCAGAAGCGTTATCGCTCAGTCGCAATGAATTGCATCCGCGTGTTGCCCTCAAAATGTTTGGCCGCAATCCGCTTGGATTTCAGTTTCAACCTGGCGTTGGAGTGACGAGTCATCGCACACACTCCCTGCTGATGTCGTTTCAAGCGTTGTTGCAGTCGAAAACCGATCCAAAGATTTTTGCATCGAATGTCAAGAAACGTATCGCATGGTACCAGCGAGCATTTTTGTTTCGTCATGCCTATACGCATGCGAAACGCATTGGGTCGCGCCTCAGTAAATCGCAATTCGACAACTCGATGACAATCGGATTGGCAGACGATCCACTCATCCGAGCAATGGCAATGAGCATTGTGTTGCAGGGTGTTGCCGACTCAGCCACCACTTGGTTCCAATTGAGCGCAGGAATCTCACATGCAGACCCCCGAGCGCTGCACGTCAGCACCTTGGTCGGCTATGCAGCCCAGCTTGCTCAGATGACCAGTCCAGAGGAATTTGATTCCCTTTCTGTGCTCAATCGACTGATCGAGGTCACCGACGAACCCACCCTCAACGGGGCTCTGCTCAAATTGCGAGATGCATTGACAAAGAAACAATCACTCACCAAAGTCGCCCGAAGGTTCGGATGGCGAGAAGGAATTCAGAACAGCATGTTCGCATCCGCTACCGTTGGAATCTACGCCTGGCTCCGGCATCCAAAAAGATTTCGCAACTGCGTAGAACGAACTATACTGCTCGGCGGTTCATGCAGCAACGCAGCCGCAATCGCCGGTGGGCTGTCCGGCATCAGCTTGGGACGCAAAGCCATCCCGCCAGATTGGCTGAAAGGCGTTTCACTGCTTCCCCATACGAACCAATGGCAAGAGATGTTGATCGAAAGAATCAAAGATTGGCCACACGGCGTCGAGGATATTCATAAAACCCGTGCTTTGCCGTCGATGCTCTTGGGCCAAATCGCTCGAAACTCTACTTACTCTGCCTTTCGAATCTTGCACGGTTTGATTCGCATGCCGGTGAGAATGGCTCAATTCAGCTTGGTCAAGCACGCACCGAACAATTGATCCATGACCCGCTGCGTTGCTAACGCGATGTCGCTCCAAAACGGATCGACTGCTTTTGAAAGTACGATGCGATTGAACGTTTCGATCATATTGATTTCCTGAGACGGCGAATGTCCACTTGCATACTCCTGAACGCTCACTCTTTGAATGTGTTCTTGCATATGAAAGTCACAACCGCTGATATTGAAGGTCGGCTTCTCGATTTGGAACGAAACCTCGCAACCATAATGCGGCAACACGAAGTCGGCCATAAAAGCATTGCCCTTTGTCCCGCTTAAGTGCGCCCATTGTTGATTCCCGGTAACAAAGGAGCAATAAAAACCACCAGTGCTTCCGTTAGGGAACTGCAACTCAGCCGAAAACTCAGCCGGCACCGCGGCTTGGCTATTCTCTCCGCGAACGCTTGTGATACATCTGCTCGATACCATCGTTGGGGTTTGCCATCGGTTGGCCCAAAGCAAGAATCGAATGCAGTACCAGCCAAGATCGCCCAAGCAACCGAAGGGTTCCAATTGACTATCGACTCGAATGTTCTTTTGAGAAAATTGAGCATCCCCCAAAAATGAAAAACTGCAATCGATACGTTTTAGAACGCCAATCGATTCACCATCGTCCAAACACTTCCTAAGTGTCGGCAGTCGCTCGCTGTGCATAAACATGACCCCATCCATGAATTGGACATTCCTCCGCTTGCAAACGGCAAGTATCTCTTCCAAGTCAGCGGCGCTTAGCGCTGTCGGCTTTTCCGCCAAAATGTGCTTGCCGTGTTCAGCAGCTCGTATGATCCACTCCTTGCGCAGTCCCGTCGGGAGCGGGATGTAGACAGCATCGATGTCAGTGCGCGCGAGCAACGCTTCATAGCCTTCGACCGCCTCTGGAAGTTGACGTTGAGCCGTGTGCGCATTGCATTCTTGAATAAAAGACTCGGCTGCCTCCAAGCGCCGACTGGCGACTGCAATCAATGTCCCCTTTTTCGACTGAGCAATCGCCCTCCAATTTTTCCGGGCGATCGCAGCCGTTGACAGGATTCCCCAACGACACAACTCGAGATCCGACATTTCCATTTCCTATTGATTGGTGGTGTTTAGATGTTTTCTTACTGGAGAACGATGGATATCTCTTCGAATCCCAGCTTGCCTGCCCCTAGCGATTCCCCGTTCGAACCCCGAACTGCGCAGATTGCTTGATCGTTGTGAACTACTTGTCTTGAAATCCATCTTGACCCCGCTTACGTCACTTCGATATCCTCCGCTTCGACCACGGCAAGTTCGGTAAAGTCGGCAGACGTGGTTACTGTCACAGAATAGACCGAGCGTGCGAGTTTGGCGACCCGTCGTCAACATTGCAACGAACATTCAGGAAGGATGATTCCCCCAATGTCGAGCACAAAAACTGTTTTTACGACCGGCGAGGCCGCCAAAATTTGCAAGGTGAGCCAACAAACGATTATTCGTTGTTTCGATAATGGATCGCTGAAAGGATTTCGCGTTCCAGGTAGTCGTTTTCGCCGTATTCCCCGAGATCTGCTATTTGTCTTCATGAAGGACAACGGTATCCCAACCGATGCCCTCGAAAGCGGAAAGAAAAAATTGCTGATCGTTGACGACGATCAAGATTTGGTTGATCTCATGTACGATACCTTTGAACGGGACGGTCGCTTTGATATCCGAACCGCAAACAATGGCTTCGACGCTGGGATGCAAGTGAAAGAATTCCGACCGGATATCGTGATTCTGGACGTCATGTTGCCAGACATCAACGGAAAAGAGGTTTGCCAACGC
>JBBRGW010000170.1:0-8366 GCA_038223525.1 Pirellulales bacterium | reverse complement strand
CGTGCGATCATCGATCCCAGGTAGGATATAGAATTGCCATGTGTTGCTGTTGCTCTTTTGCCGAATCGAATGAACGCTTTCGCTGTTTACGAAGATACTAAACAGCTCGCCCCCCGCAGGGAGTTGTACGCTCAAACTGCTTCGCTGAATCACTTCCATGTTCAGGTCGACCGCAGTAAGCTGATCCCCTGTGGGTGACAGGATCGTCGTCAACGCACCCGATGCGACACGCAGCTTCAGAGCTTCGGCTAACGCATGGCGGATCACTCGCAGGTTCATCGGCGTCGTTGGGGACATTGCTCGCAATGTCACGGCGGGAGCATTGCGATTGCTCGCATCGCGCAGCGACTGCGGAACAGTGCTCCAATCATTAAGCTGCCAACCTTGAGTCATTGTCCCCGGTTCTATTTCCAATCGACCACCCGTCCGAACTGCAAAGTAATAGCCCAGTTGCCTCGCGTCTGGAAAATCGACGGGACTGAGCGGCTCGCTTCCTCCAACTCGTTCACCTCGACGTTCGTACTCGATCTGAAATTGCACCGGACCGATCACTCGACGTTTGAACCGCAACTCCCACAAGTTATCATCTTGCGCAGATCGCACGAAGTCGCTGACGGTTTCTCCGTTGGCTCGGACCGTCTTGAGTTCAGCCGCACCCATGTCAGGCATCTTGATAGACATCGTTCGGATGGCCGCATTCTGCACTGTAAAGTCGGCCACAAGTGAGGAGCGAGTTTGTCCTTCTCGCAATGTCACATCATGCAGCACTTGACCGGTAACCCATGGTGCAAGTTTCTCAACGCCCAGTTGCAGACTCCAATTCCTTTGTAGTAAACGGAACGCGAGCGCTCCCGTTCCCTGAGCACCGAATGAACGCGGATCCGCTTCGGAGACGTTTTGCCGAGTGATCGTTCGCAGTCGAATACCGGTTATAGGCTGCACAACTATTTCGCCTGTCTGACGTGTGGCTTCGTTCATTTCGAAGCGGGGGATGGACCACTGAGTCGCCTCGGTCGGTGCCGTTCCGGCTAACGACAATGAAAACTTCTGGGCGCCCAACGTCTTGCCTTTCAAGTGCAATACGATTTGCCGTTGACCGTTTTCGGTAAACTCGGACCAATGATGCAACCCGTCCCCCGTTAGCGATTCCACTTCCAACCCGGCTGGCAATGGAAAGCTCAATTGAAACAGTCCTGTACGAGTGATCTCCGTTATAAAGGTAATGCCCAGCACGATGCGTTCGTCGCCAAACGAAACGATTTGCTTGCTGCTGATGCGAACTTCGGGGGCTACCGGCGAAACTTGAACGGACAAACTGCCTCCTTCCGCGCCGTAACGACAGACGCGATGCAGTGTGGTCTGCTTATTGGTCAGCAAACTGCCGTCAAAGTCCCCGAGATTCACCAAAGAGAGCGATTCCACTTGCACATTTTCGGGCTGTGCTTCGGAGCCAAACGCTAGGGCGATCAGTCCGACCTCACCCTCAGCTCCATCGACTCGCAGCGGCGAAAGTTTTACAACCGTGGGAAGTGCATCGAGGCTGCGCTGTGTTTCAACTGTAATTGCAAATTCAGCTGGCGCGGTAGGATCGATCTGAAGTTGCAAGCGACCCTTATCTGCGTCAAACTGCCACGAGCTAACAGGACCATCTACGGAACTAACCGTTTGCCCTGTGGGGATTACAAGACTCAGTTGTTTCACTCGACCTTGCGCAGTCCGAATCTTCAAACGATGATTGCCATCGATAACGCCGGGACCTGGAGTGTAGAGTCCAGAGCCTTCGACAAAGTACTGTGTCGCTTCGCTGGTTAAGTCGCGAGTCTGCGGCCTCAATTGGATACTGGCCGGTCCTGGGCCGAGCAGCAGCTTAACGCGCGCTGCTTTAGAAACATCGGATGGAGCTGACGCCATCGATTGGATGCGAGCAGCCGAATCGCAAATGACTTCCCAATCCGGTTCATCGTGGCTAAGGTCGATTTGTTGAAGTGCCGCACTGCCTGTCAGGACTGGGATTCCTGCCTCGCATTGAATCGCCTCCAACTGAAATTCGAACGAAGCCGTGTACTGCTTGGCGGGCTGTGTGTCCGCGTTGGCATCCTCACTTTCTACCGCAGGAACGGTAACGATATACGTCACTCCTTGATTGGGCAGCTCCAATTTACTCAGCCGCAGCTCTGGTCCGTTGAACTGGGTCAGCACTGCGGGGGCACGGAGCAGCACGAAGCGATCTCCAGGGCGACCGGCGACGCTGATGTTCGCAGAAGCTGTCAGCCGCTTGTCGCGATTGGAAAACGTCCACTTTTGAAGCAAAGAACTAGCCGCGTGAATATTCGCAACTTCAGCATTGCTACTTTGATTCGCAGGTCCCTCTGCAAATGCTTCAATGGCTAGTAACTTACTCGTCGAACACATGACTGCCGTGCCGATTAAGAAAGCGAGTATCGTAGTAGCAACCACCTGGCCATCGATTGTTCTACCAGCTAAGTGCGAGACAATGCTCTTATTCCATTGAATGGCTGTCGGCACGAAGTGGAACACCAAGATCGCCAGCGCCAACAGGCCAAAGAACCATGGTGCACCGTTGGTTTGCATCAGCAGTCCGATCGCGATCATTGCCAACGCGATCCAACGAACCATCCAAGCGCTGTTCAAGTTGCGAATCCGCAAAGCGAATAAGGCCAACAAGCCACCGATCACAGTGATCACAAGACCTTGCCATGAAACATACGCTTGCCAACTGGGGATGTTGTCTACTTCCAAAGAAACACTCTCTCTTGAGGACAGCACGGACAGATTGAGTTGCAGCGGCGCGGCAGGTGCGATCTGTTCGAACGCGTCCCAGCTCGCTAAGCCAGCTACGACAATGGCGATCGCCAAGGCAATCAATCTAAGCGAAACCGTAATTCTCACCGTAACTAGAACTGCTAAAAACGCTAGCGTAACCAATGGAATCAGCCCACGCTGAGCCAGCCAGTCAAAGCCGTTTGGCCAGACGATTGGGATCGTTGGTTCCACGGTTCCGCCGTTTGGAATGAGCACATGATTCTCATCGGCTTTAACGTTCCACTGCGTTTTCAATACCGGTGCGAAGACCTTCGGCAAAACGAGCGACGCATATCGTTTGTCCAACGCAGGTTTGCCGAGTCGCAAGCTGACTTCGACGGGTGCGTTGGGGTCAGCGCCACCGGGTAACGGAATCAGTGTTTCATCGCCCGCTTGTCGAGCTGTCACAGGGCGACCGTTGACGGACACTGCCCACAATCGAACTGGGGCGCCTGGCAATTGCAGCTTCAGCGTGCGCTGTCCTCGCGATTTGACGTAGTACAGAACGTCCGTCACCAGCTCGCCGTCCTGGGAAACGCGGCTGTTTGCTTCCGCGAACTCGACGACTTGCGCTGCCGTTGTGCCTGGATCAAACCAGTTGACCTTCAATCTCAAATCGAACGGACGTTGAGTGTATTGCCAAGTTCCCAGTGCAGGCGCCGTGCTAAGCAAGCGAAATTCTGCTGGCAGCTCAAGCGGATCAAGTATCAATAGTTGACTTGAGACCAACAGAGATTCCATTTCGACTTGAACCGGACTCACCACCTCGATGTAGCCGCGATCCCCCTGCACACCGAGCGGAGTAACCAGTCCTGCTTGAAACGATCCATCTGCGACGTTGGGCTTCTCTTCGAAAGCAATCAACAATGCATACGATCCCAAAATCGGCTGCTGGAGTGCGACAAACAATGTGTCGCCTTCGCGCCGCCAATTGCGAATCGATTGACCATCGACCGTGATGTTTCCAAGCTTGGCTGGAACAGTCAACTGCCACTCAGCCACAGGTGCACCGGTGACGGAGTAGTTGATCAGGGCACTGCCATATACTGTCCCTTGGCTTAGTGAGTATTGGTGGAACACATCCGATTGAATACTGCGTTCCAATTGCTCGATTTGCATCGTTGCAGTCCAATTCGGCTCTCGTATACGGAACGCTTGTTGAAGATTTGCGACCGGTCGAGGAAAATACGACAATGGCTTCTCAACCAACAGATTTATCGAACCTACTGTGGCGCGAAATCCAGGCGCAGCAACGATACCAATGTCACCGCGAACCGCTTTGGCTTCCGGAAAAAGAATGTGTGGCAATATCCATTGGCCCGTCGTGGCGACTTCGTTCTTCTCCAATCGCAAGCTGACCAGCTGCCGACCTTGAACGTCTTGGCCGAATAGAATTTTGAGGTTTCTCGCGCCGTCAGTTGCCTCGGAGGATGCCATGTAATCCGCCACGCTAGCCCCTGTCACTGCGACGATCGAGTAGTCTGCTGGCACTCTAAAACTCCATTCACGAATCGTCGCCTCGCGAATATCCAACTCGATGTCCGCTGAAATCACGCGATCGGATTCGGTCAATTGATACAACACGAGTTGTGTGATGCTTACCTCGGGCTGCACTCGGTCGGCAACGATCGTGAAACTGTAGTCAGCGGACGGAAAGCGATAGATATAAAGTTGTCGGGATTGCAATGCTTCACCCGGGAATTGCTCGGGAGCCAGTTGAGTTAAACCGCGTAACGCTGTTGGCTCAACACTCACCGAACCAGAATTGGAGATACGAAGATGCCCTGAACTGCGAATGGCTCCTTGCGGTTGAAGACTAAGTCCTTCGACGCGAACGGGGAATGCACCCAGTGGTGTTTGACTCCGAACGGAAACTTGACTGCTGCCCGTGAGCGGTTGATTGAGCGCGATCTCCAACTGACGCTCATTCCCTTCGCCGACAACTTTCCAAGCGATAATGTTGTCCCCTTCGACGTTCAAAATCTCGCCAGGCCCGACGAGTTGGAGGGTGAGCGATTTCAATTGCCCCTGAAGCAACTGATAAGCGATTCGGTGATCCTGTCGCAACAGTCCCGGGCCAACGCTGGCTTCCATCGTAACATTGGTCGTGAAGAACGATTTGCTTTCACTCGTTCCCATCGCATTCCGCCATCGCAAGATCACGTGTCCGGTCGCTGGCAAGAAACCTCGCCAATCTTTTTCAATAAGCAATGGAACAATCGCTTGTTGATCCCGAGCGAACTCGATCCTTGCATCGAGGCCACGCATCCGGATGGGCACGACAGCGCTTGCGGCTACGGTGAAGTCCAAGCCATGCCAGTTGGACCCATCGGTATTGATGGCTGCCACAAAGTCCAGTTCGATTGGAAAGCTTCCGGCTTTAGGAAAGACCATTTCATACACTGGGCCAGTATTCGCGGGGCCAGTATCCGCGTTCAACAACTCCAGTTGGTAGTCAGAGCTTTGCGGTAACTGACTGATCGCTATGTTGCCCCACAGGGCGCGCAGTCGAGTGCCGGCCATGGTAATATTGGCGGTTCCCCGAAGTTGAAAGCTAACAGACTTGCCACTTACGTGAAGTTCACCTACCAACGTCGTATCGAGCAAATTGACTGCAGGTGGCAGGGCACTATTGCGATCGAGTTGCAATTCCAACCGACCGCCTGTATTTGTCTGAAGTCGGTCGACTTTTTTGCTTGAAACGAGCGGAGCAAAGCCGACTGCGGACACGATCTTGCCTGCGATACCACCCGTATATTGAATCTCAAGTTGTGAATCGAAGCCCAGAGCTTTGCCGGGCGTCAAATGCGCGAGTTCCACTTTCGTCGGCAACGCTGCATAGTCGCTCCGAATGCGGATCGTTGCACTGCGATCAGGAGGAGCTTTGCTAACTTCAACCTTTTCGGCATTGTTTTTATTGGAATCGCCTTTGTCATACATAGAGGGCTTGAGTTGCAGATCGAGGAATCGCTGCGAACCAACCGTACGCACTGCCCACGACGCGATCGACTCGCCAATGACGTCGAAGACATCCCCTACTCCGCTTATCCCCAGACTGACCGTTTCAACTCGGTTACTGTCCCCTTGGACTACGCGAAGTTGAAGTTGGATACTTTGCTCGATCGCTTTCGCATCTACGCGAACATCCGCCTTAACGCTGGCTGCAAATAGAAACGCCGGCGGTTTTGCAATTCCCGGTGTCAAGATGATCGTATGCGCCTCTTGCGCTGCGGGAGTTTCCGTCGATTGCCCGAAGCAATTCATACTAAGACTTGCGAGAAGCAATGCGATCGATATTGATCTTAGAGTAGTCATGATGGAGATTAAAACTAAAGGTTTGAAATCTTGTATTACCGTAGGATGGGACCATTGTCCCGTCCGTTAATATGTTCGGGACCATTGTCCCGTCCGTTAATGTGTTCGGTGCCATTGGTCTGTTCGGGACAATGGTCCCAAACTACTCTAAGCCAAACCGCTTAATGCCCTATGGCGTTTGCTTGTTCGATCATCGCACGCAACTGTTGAACTCTTGGTTGACTCGCGAACTGTTCGGGTAACTTCGCGAGCAGATTTTGCAACTGCGCCAAGTCAACGCTGTCGGCTAACGGTCCGCCACCGAGTTTGGCAGCAAACAACGCCGCGCAAGCCGCGAGTTGAATTGACGCTTGTGCTTGCTCTAATCTGGGAGTGTTCGATTCGTACAAGATGGGCCAGCGGCGTTCTACCATTTGGCCCGTCGATAGATCGCGAAATCGCACCGAGACACTGCCAATGTCACCACTACCATTCGGTTTGATTTCGTACTGATAGACGGCAACTCCAGCTTCGGCTGCAGCCATCTCGGCGGCATCGACTTGGTCGTTTCGGAAATCTTCTTTGTTGAGACGATGCTTTTCGAATCCGAGCAATTTGTAGCGACCGACTCGCTGCGGGTTGAACTCCACTTGCACTTTCACGTTTTGAGCCGAGGGACGAAGTGCGCCAGCGATCTGAGCAGCAAAAGATTCCCCGGCCGCTTCTGCTGAGTCGAGCAGGTAGTAGCGACCGTCACCCTGGCGGGTTAACGCCTCGAGCACTTCATCGTTCAGATCCTGGGCACTAATGCCGGCCGCGTCGAAAGCGATACCCGCGTCCCTTAGTTGGGTCACCAACTTGGCAAGGCTTTCAGGATCGGCGTTGCCCAAGTTGACCGCACCGTCGGTCAACATCACGATTCGATTTTGAGCTCCAGCGAGTTGTTGTTCAGTTGCCTTTTCCCGAGCCAGCAACAAGGCAGCTTCGATGTTTGTTCCACCTTCGCTTGGCAAATTCTCGATCACTTGCAATAACGCTGCACATTGGTTGCCAGGGATTTTGTCGGCTAGCAGCCGCGGTGTGCTGGCAAAGCTGATCAACGTGATTTGGTCGTTAGCGCTCAGTTGCTGAGTTAACGATTCGAAAGATCGCAAGACTGCTTGACGGCGATCTACGCGTTCCATCGAACCGGAATTGTCGAGAAGTATCGTCAGTCGGAGCGGGGTATTCTGTGAGCGGCCAGTCGCTGCGGTTCGCATCGAAACGCGCAGCAAGTTGCGTTGCATCAGGAAGGGATGAATCGCCTGTTCAACACGGCAGGCGACTTTCTGATTGCCGCTGGGTAACGGATCATGGAAGTCCATCGCGTTGACAAATTCTTCGATTCGGATCTTAGCGGCTTCCGGCCATTGGCCTTGGCTGAGTGCTGCCTGTGCAAGCTTGAACGAAACATCACTCACGTGCAATGAGAACGTCGAGAAGGCTTGTGCGGAGGCCGATTGTTCGTCGAGCGTTGCGGTTTGTTGAGGCACAGCCGGCTTGCTGTCCGCCTTGCTTATATTGCGATTATCCGATGCGATCTCTGGGGAAGGTGCTGGCGTAAACATCCAACTCTCTTTGACGTCACGTCCATTGTCTTTTCGCTGAAACTCATCGCTTGCGATGACCTCCTTTTTATTCATACCTTTCCCGCGAAGAGTGTTGAGGTTGATGCGATCGTTGGAGACAAAGTCTTCATTTTGCTTTAAGGCTATTTCCGGCCTGACTTCATCTGTTGCTCCTAGTGTCTGCTTTGATTCATCACGCATTTCAATATTCGCTAGTTCTGTCACTCCCTTCTCCTCTACGGTCCTATTCCACTTGTAGAGGGATAGCGCGTTCTCTTCCTCCTCTGGAATGGTGATCCTGGGAGTGACGGTGGTCATGAGAGTAGCAAGCGGGTCTCCATCCATGTCGTTATCGGAGTTTACAACTGGCGCAAGTATTTTTTCGTCTTCAGCCCATGCTCGATTCTTAACTTCGCCCCAGTCTCCCCAGAACGTTACTTCTGACTTGGGTGACTCAATTGCATTGCTGAAATTGTCCCCAACCCCATTGTCGTTCTGTTTCGAGTTCGGCTTGGCATGAACAGGATCGACACGGTTACTGCTCCTCCTCCCCCTCCCACTACCGCCCATGCCGCTTCCATAGCCGCTCATACTGCTTCCATATGTGTCGAATCCTTCGGACATTCCACCACCACCACCACC
>JBBRGW010000169.1:0-8380 GCA_038223525.1 Pirellulales bacterium | reverse complement strand
CTCTGAAGTCCAGGTAGCTGAATCGGACTTTTCGTATTGGCTAACTCTTGAGATTGGACTGGGGTTGCCGCGAAAAGACTCGCGCAACTGAGAGTAAACGTTGCCATCTGGGCTTTGATATTGAACATAAGCATCGCGTTGACATTAGGGGTTGGGATTCAATGGTAGGATCAAAAACCGAAGCGAGATTTTTAACTCATTTTGCCCGGGCGCTGAGAGCCGGACACGAAAATTGTTGAGAACTTCATGGAGCTATGACTTAAACGCTTTTCAATAAACATGCAAAAAGTAAGGCGGAACCGTCGGAATCGCCCCGATCCTAATGTCGTCCAAGCTCCTCCTCCAAACGCCGAATCGAGCGACTTAAGGCGGACTGCGAGAGCGGCTAAAGGCTAAAGGCGTACGCATTAAGCAGCCCTGCACAAGTAGATGTGCAAAACACGTAGGCGAGTCTCTCCAAGACTCGCAGAAATCAGCGTCTCGGAGAGACGTTGCTACGTGAATTGGACGAAGAAACTTCTGCGCAGGTGCTTGAGGCTCAAGGAAAATTAATCGAATCTGCCTACCATGCTTGCCCTATACTGCAATCACCCCCTCCATTATTGACTTGCAAGGTTGCAATAGTTATCCTAAGGAGAGCGGCAGGCTGTGTTATACCAGTCGTAGTTTGGGACCATTGTCCCGAACGAGTCAACGGACGGGACAATGGTCCCATCCTACGGTACTTTTCATTCTGCCGATCGCCTAAACACATGAGTTAAGCACAATCTAACTCGTCCCGCCTGACAAAAACAACCTACCATCGAAGTCGCTCTTCCCTTTTGGGCCTCGATCCACGTCCCGCAATAAACGGATTCGCATTGAAAACAATCGCGATGCCGAAAAACTAGGAGTTGGATTTCTATGTCATTTCTGTTCCGTCGCTTGTTTTTGCTGATCGCAGTCGCGTTTCTCTGCGCAACGGGAGCGGCTTCCTCTCGCCTGATGGGGAACGACTCCGCCAAAGCGCAATCGCCAAGCTTCTCAAAGGATGTACTGCCAATCCTTCGGGCGAACTGCTTCGGCTGCCATCAGGACGCAAAGAAGCAAGGCGGGTACTTGATGACCCATTTCCAGAGCATGCTGCAAGGGGGAGAGTCCGCAGAAATTGCCATCGTTCCAGGCAAGTCCGCAGATAGCAAATTGATCCATGAGATAACCCCGGTCGATGGCAAGGCTGAAATGCCCAAGAAGGGCAAACCTCTCAGCGACATCGAGATCGATATCATCCGAAGATGGGTAGATGCGGGCGCACTCAACGACACCAAGTCCATCGGACCTCGCTATTCTCAATCGCAACTCCCAGAGTATGCGCGAGCCCATACGATCACCAGTATCGATTTCTCCAAGGACGGATCCGAGATCGCGTTGACCGGTTTTCATGAAACCTTGATCGTCAACTCCGAGAATGGCCAATTGAAAAATAGACTCGTGGGACTGAGCCCGCGCGTTGAATCCCTTCGCTATTCACCGGACGGCAAGTGGTTAGCCGTCGCGTCAGGCGAACAAGCGGCAAGCGGTGAATTGCAAATTTGGAACACCGAAACCAAAAAACTCGAACGCAGCCTGCAACTTGGTAGCGATACTTTGTTCGGCGTTAATTGGTCGCCTGATTCGTCCCTCATTTCGTTTGGAATGACAGACAACACGGTTCGCGTAGTCAATGTAGATGGTGAACAGAAACTTTATCAACGGGCCCACGAGGATTGGCCGCGCGCAACGGTGTTCACCCCGGAAGGCAAACACCTGATTTCGGTCAGTCGCGACATGACCGTCAAATTGATCGAAGTGGAAACGGAACGCTTTATCGACAACATCACTTCAATCACTCCAGGCGCATTGCGAGGTGGTGTGCAATCGATCGCAAGCCATCCGACTCGCAATGAAGTTCTGGTTGGAGGTGCAGACGGCACAGCAAAAATCTATCGTGTCTTTCGACAGACGGCTCGCGTCATCGGTGATGATGCAAATTTGATTCGGCAATTGGAAAACATGCCGGGACGCATCTTCAGCGTCGCGATCAGCCCTGACGGTCTCTACCTGGCAGCCGCCTCCACACTTGACAATCAAAGCACGATACGAGTCTGGTCCTACGATGTCGACGCCACGTTGCCTAACGAAATCAAAGCAATTCAAGCGAAACAGGTTGCAGCCCGTAAGCCAGAGGAAAGGAAAAAGCTTGAAGAGTTTGTCACAGAACAACCCAAAATCATTGCAACTTGGTCGATTCCTACAGCAGCCATTTATGCGATCGCCTTGGATTCCAAGGGCCGAATTGCAGCAGGCGGCTCCGATGGGCGGCTTCGCCTTTGGAATTGCGTTGACCAGTCCGCTGTTTTCGATGTCGATGCAACCCCCGCGACAACCGTTGCCGCAACCGATTTGAGCTCTTTGGCTAGCCTCCGCACGAAACGCCTTGCTGAAATCGCAAGTGTTCAAGCAAACGAACGGGCTTCGTCTGAGTTCCTAAAAGAAGTGGATACGTTTTTGCTCTCTCGCGTTGCGTCTATCGATGTGCAACCAACGACTATCGAATTCGATTGTTGGAATGCTTCTGCCCAGATTGTTGTCTCTGCAACGATGGAGAACGGGGATGTTTGCGACGCGACGCGGATCGCGTCGATCACGACATCGTCACCGCAAGTATGGCTTTCGAAACGGGGTTGGGTTCAGCCTTTGGAAGACGGCTCTTGCAATCTCGAGATCCAAGTTGCGGGCCTTAAAAAATCGATCGCAGTCAAGGTAGCGATGGACTCCAAGAAACCGATGGACTTTATCCAAGACGTAAACCCAGTTCTTTCCCGAATCGGTTGCAACTCTGGAACTTGCCATGGTGCTCAAGCAGGCAAAGGTGGATTCAAGTTATCGCTACGAGGATACGATCCTGTATACGATGTCAGAGCATTGGCCGATGATTTGGCTGGTCGACGCGTCAACCCCGCCTCACCTACCGATAGCTTGATGATGGCCAAACCGCTTGGGTCCGTTCCGCATGTCGGTGGCAAACTATTCGAGCCAGGCGACAACCACGCGCTGGTCATTCGCCAATGGATCTCCGAAGGTGCCAAAGTCGATGTGTCCAAGCCCAAAGTGGCTCGCATCGAACTTTCACCCCTCAATCCGATCGCTCCCATGCCCGGCGCTGTGCAACAACTTCGCGTCGTCGCAACGTATCCGGACGGCCGAACCCGCGATGTGACGCGCGAAGCGTACATCGAAACTGGGAACGGCGAGGTGGCATCGGTGCTCGACGGAGGACGTATCCAAGCGATCCGACGTGGAGAGGCGCCGATTTTGGCTCGCTACGAAGGTGCCTATTCCGCTACCACCCTGACCGTCATGGGGGACCGGGCTGGTTTTGATTGGCAGCCCTCGCAATCGGAGAACCCGATCGACAAATTAGTCGCTTCCAAATGGGAACGCATGAAAATCAAACCATCGGAACTATGCAGCGACGCTGATTTTTTGAGGAGAGTGACGTTGGACCTTTCCGGTCTTCCTCCCACCTCAGACCAAGTGCGGGCGTTTCTCGCCGACAAGACCCCGACCCAGGAAAAGAGAGAGAAACTGATCGATCAACTCATTGCCAGCGATGCGTTTGTGGACCATTGGACCAGCAAATGGTCCGACCTCTTGCAAGTGAACTCGAAGTTCTTAGGCAAAGAAGGGGCGACCAAATTTCGAGAATGGATTCGAGCAAGCGTCGCGAGCAACAAACCCTACGACAAATTCGTCCATGAAATCGTTACCGCCTCCGGCTCCAATCGCGAAAACCCAGCCGCCTCATACTACAAGATCCTGCGCAACCCAGAGGATACGCTCGAGAACACTACGCATCTGTTTCTAGGGGTTCGATTCAATTGCAACAAATGCCATGATCACCCCTTTGAAAGATGGACTCAGGATCAGTATTACGAAACCGCAGCCTTCTTCTCGAAGGTCAAACTGACCAAAGACAAGGAGTCCGGGGACAAAACCATCGGTGGTACGGCCGTCGATGGTGCGAAACCACTTTACGAAGAAGTTTCGGATGCGGGTACCGAGGAAATGAAGCACCAAAAAACGCAACAAGTAGTTGCACCGAAGTTTCCGTTTATAGTCGAAAGCGACATTGCCAGCGATGCCTCGCGTCGCATGCAGTTTGGAGCTTGGTTAACCAGTCCCAAGAATCCATACTTCGCCAGGAGTTACGTGAACCGCATGTGGGGATATATGCTCGGCAAAGGACTTATCGAGCCGATCGATGATATCCGAGCGGGGAATCCCGCGAGCATCCCAGAATTGGTAGCCTATCTCGAGAAAGACTTCGTCGACCATCAATTCGATGTGCGTCATTTGATTAGAACCATCTGCCGCTCCAAGATCTATCAGCTGTCGATGGAATCCAACAAATGGAATTCGGACGATGATCGCAATTACTCGCACGCCTTGCCGCGAAGATTGCCGGCAGAGGTTCTCTACGATGCAATTCACCAAGTCACAGGCTCGGAGTCGAAGCTACCCGGCATGACACCGGGTGCACGGGCTGCTTCGTTAAGCGACGCGGAGTCGGGACTTAAGGACGGGTTTTTGACCAACCTAGGTCGTCCGCCTCGCGAAAGCGCTTGCGAATGCGAGCGATCGAGCGAGTTGCGACTCGGCTCGGTTATGGCTCTGGTCAGTGGTCCAACACTCGGCTCTGCAATCTCAGACCAAACCAATTCGATAGGTCAACTTGTCAAGCAGTTTGCCAACGATGCGGAATTGATCGATGAACTGTTTCTCAGGGTTCTCAATAGACCTGCCACACCGGGTGAGATCGCTGCCGCTTCGACCGTCACAAGTCTCATCGCAAAAGATCATGAATCTCTTGCAAAGGCTCTCGCGGATCGAGAAACCTGGTGGCAAGATGAAAAGCCTAAGCGACTAGCGCAACTAGCTTCCGATCTGGCAGAAACAAACCGGCAGTTGGCCAGCCGTATTGAATTGATTCAGCCAGAAAGGGATGCCGCAGAAAAGAGTCGAGTGGAACGAAGCGTAGCAGCGAAAGCAGCAGTCGATACGTTCGATGCAGCCGTTCCGGCCAAACTGGATGAGTTCTTGTCCAAATCCAAACAAGCCATGGTTTGGCGAACGCTGTTGGCAAACAAATTGGAAGCGTCCAACAAAGCAGCTTTAGTACCTCAAAGCGATCGGTCGATTATAGCTCGCGGATCTTCGGATAAAGGAGTCTATACGATCAATACCCCGTCCGACCCGGCTGAGTTCAATACGTTTCGACTCGAAGCGCTCACCGCCGCCGAGTTTAAATCGGCCGGGCCGGGTTTGTCAGGAAACGGAAACTTCGTCGTGACCGAGTTGGAGGTGTTTGTCGGTATGGCGGATAAGCCCAAAGAGATGCGCAAGCTGAAGTTAACTAAAGGCCTGACCGACTTCGACCAACCTGGCTTCTCCGCCGCGGCGGTGATTGACAACAAGCCGAAAGATCAAGGTGGCTGGGCGATCAATGGAGCTGAAGGTACAGAACACTGGGCTGTCTTCGCAATCGATGAGCCCGTCAAGCTACAGCCTGGCGAAATTCTGCAATGGCGCATCCATCAATTCCATGATGCTGCCGATCATCGACTGGGCCGGTTCCGACTCAGCGTAGGAAGTCGAGAAAGCGAATTAGCACTTGGATTGCCCGAGTCTTTTGCCTCGCTATCGCTGACAGCCAAACCCGATTGGAGCGAAGCGGCAACGAAGGATGCGTTAGCTTACTTCCGTGTTTCTTCTGCGGAACTCAAAAAGCTCAAGGAGACGCTGAACAAAGAGAACAAGCAGCTCCCAGAAGATCCACAAGTGACCACTTTAAAAAAGCGAGTGGAGCGATTGTCCGAACCGCTCGCCGACGACAGCAAAATGGTACGATTGCGAAGTGACGTCAAAGAGAGTGAAACACAGCGTTCTCATGCTCGATTGACCGCGGCCGAAGATATCGCTTGGGCCCTCATCAATAGTCCAGCATTTCTGTTCAATCATTAGATTCACCATGGATCGATCGCCAAGCGGTCGGCCACTCCCCACAAAGAGGACACAACGACTATGTTTCGATTGATCGGCAGTGCAGGCAAGGATCTTTGTGACCCTCATCTCAACGTCTCGCGTCGCGATTTGCTGAGAGTCGGTGGATCGGGGATGCTTGGCTTGAGTTTGGCAAATCTTCTCAAGTTGCAGTCGGTGCAAGCGAGCGAAGGAACCAAAGCACCCGGTTGGAACAAAGCCAAGCGGATGATCATGGTTTATCTGCAAGGGGGACCGAGCCATCTGGACTTATGGGACCCCAAAGAAAACGTTCCGGACAAAGTCAAAAGCGTGTTCGGCAACATATCGACAAAGATTCCCGGTATTCAATTTACTGAAAACTTGCCCCGGCTGAGCACAATCAATGATCGGTTCACAATGATCCGTTCGATGAGCTACACTCCGAACGGTTTGTTCAACCATACCGCTGCCATTTATCAAATGATGACGGGATACACGACCGATAAGGTAAGTCCATCGGGTCAACTCGAGCCACCGACTCCCAAGGATTTTCCAAATTTCGGTTCCAACATTGTGCGACTGCGTCCGGCCGATGAGCCGATGTTGCCCTTCGTCACTTTGCCTCGACCCTTGCAAGAATCGAACGTGGTTGGCAAGGGTGGATACGCGGGATTCCTAGGCAAGGCCTACGATCCCTATACGCTGTTTCCAGACGGGGACGACATGGACGCCAACAAGATGGATCGAATCAATGTAAGCGATTTGCAGCTTCGCCCCGAAGTGTTTGCAGTTCGATTGCAGCGTCGCGCTGCTCTCCGCGATTTGATCAATGCCCAGATGCCGATCATCAATGCAGCGGTTGAAAACCAACAACTCGACGAATATTTCTCCCAAGCCCTCTCGCTAGTCGTTTCCGGCAAAGCCCGCGAGGCCTTCGACCTGAATCAAGAAGCGGACGTATTGCGAGATGCGTATGGTCGCAATGCATTCGGCCAAAGCTGCCTGCTTGCACGCCGACTGGTCGAAGCGGGTACGCGAGTGGTCGAAGTCATTTGGCCGAAAGTGGCCAACAGCGACAATCACTCTTGGGACCATCACGTAGATTTGTCCAAACGGATGAAGAATCAATCAGCGCCGATGCTCGATGCTGGCTTAACCACATTGATTGAGGACTTGGATCAACGTGGGATGCTTGAGGATACTCTGGTCGTCGCCGTCGGCGAGTTCGGCAGATCGCCAGAACGAGGTGTCAGTACCAGTGGCAATGGCAACACAGATGACGGTCGGGACCACTGGCCGTATTGCTACACTGCAGTGATGGCCGGCGCTGGAACCAAGCGTGGATATGTGCATGGCAAGAGCGATAAGACCGCGAGTGCTCCGATCGAATCCCCACTGCATCCAGCCCAATTGTTGGCATCGATTTACCATGCGTTTGGCATCGACCCCGAAACCATCGTTTATAATCACCTCAATCAACCGCGCGAGCTAGTGAAAGCGTTGGCGGTACCGGAGTTGTTCGCGTAGTGATGAGCGGGGTTCGCAAACCGGGGGCAAGCCTGGGCTGTTAAAAATTTGGGATTGTGACATTCGTTGCTAAGCACCAAAGCGGAAATTTCCTGGAGTAATGAGCCAAACGAGCGTTGGCTCACGGTTCGTTCGGACAATGCCCCTTTTGTAGTGGACGAGGCTACGAGTCCCGCAGTTCAGGACTCGTAGCCTCGTCCACTACGGTCACCAACGCATTTCGCGAAATTGAGTTTTCCTTGATTACTCGGGCATACGTGCTTAGCCAATCAGCCTTTGGTCCACCGAAACAAGGTCGGTGGAGCCAAGAGTTTCCGTAAGTCCACGCTATTCGACCTTGCGTCACTGGTGAACCGGTTTCGTTAGCCAAAGAAACTTCCGTTCCAGCCCGCTAGATCAACTTCCTACCGATTTGCTCATGGTTTGTCGGGGGGCAATTCCAGTTTTTTTACATGATTCGGCATTCAAAAGGATGTCCGCTAAATCAAACCAGAGCAGCCTGCCATCCTGACCAATCAAAACCACTTTGTCATGGTTGACTCGGATATCCTGAATGGCACAATCTAGTTTAGAACAGATTTCAAAGCCCATAGCTGGTGATCCGGCTTGTTGACCGAGCAGCATGGCTTTGCCGGTCTCATGTCCCGTTAGGATCCAGCGATCGTTCAGTTTACAAACCGCATTGATTTTCCCCGTCGCCCCTTCTGGTGAAATCCCGTCAGGCATCAATCCATCTTCAAAGTCGAATAGCTCTTTCGTTTCCCACTCGCCTTGGGAACCATTCCGAGCGCACCGTAGCAACTTGGTGGAT
>JBBRGW010000168.1:0-8384 GCA_038223525.1 Pirellulales bacterium | reverse complement strand
GGTGAAATTGCATGAACTCCATATCTCGCATCACCGCCCCAGCCCGAAAGGCGATCGCATGACCGTCCCCGGTTGCCACTCTCGGGTTGGTCGATTCGCGGAAAACCTGGCCGCATCCTCCGGTGCACAGAATGGTTTCTTTGGCCCAAATCAAATACGGCTTGCCACCCCGAGTCGACGCGACCGCCCCCGCACATCGTCCTTCATGAGTCAGCAGGTCAATGGTAAAAGTCTCTTCGTAAATCTCCGTGTAGTGGCGCTCGCGTGTATGGGCAATCATCGCCCGCATGATTTCTTTACCTGTAGCATCTCCCAAAGCATGAATAATTCGCTGGTGCGAGTGACCGCCTTCACGACCAAGAACCAATTGTCCATCCTGTTGGTCGAATCGAGTCCCCCACTTAATCAGTTCGGCAACCCGATCGGGCGCCTCGCGCACAACTAAATCTACCACCTGCGGATCACAGAGATTGCCGCCCGCCATCAACGTGTCTTGGACATGGTTGTCGAAACGGTCTTCCGGATCCCAAACACTTGCAATCCCTCCCTGAGCATAGGTACTGTTGGATTCCTCGAGCTTGTCTTTGGTTAGGATGATCGTACGCAGCGACGGGTTTACTTCATGCGCAGCTCGAAGTCCCGCCAACCCTCCACCTATGATCAATACGTCGGTGAAGAAATGTCCGCATCGTTTGGTTTCAATAGGGACCAAATAACGAGATGTCATCTGGGACCAAGCTCGATCCAGCGAGAAACCAGGTACTTTTTCTTGAACTGATTCGGAGATCGACATATATTTTCCGGTGAGAATGCGGGGAAAGGTCTCGACGCAATGTGGGTTACGCAAATGCATTATCGCAGAGGATCAATACCGTATGATAGCCGATGGCTGGCCAATCGCATGTGCCTCTCGGTACAAACCAGGTTGCCGCTCGCCAAAAACAAAACTGTTACATTATTGTTACCTGGTCGCAGTGCGGGCGGGCAGTATAGTATCCTTTCTACTTTTACTGGCGATCGGCAGAATGAAAAATACCGTAGGATGGGACCAATGTCCCGTCCGTTGATTCGTTCGGGACAATGGTCCCAAACTACGACTGGTACAACACAGCCTGCCGCTCGCCTTACTGGCGATGAAATACCATGTGGACTAAGTCTGGATAGTCAAAACATGCCAACTGTCATTACGATAGAAGACGATCGAGCGATTCGCGTCGGTATTTGCGATACGCTTAAATTCGCTGGTTATCGTGTGGATGGATTTGGGGATGGCAACTCAGGCATGACCGCCGCTTTGTCGACCGACTACGATTTGCTGTTGCTGGACTTAGTTCTCCCTGGAAAATCGGGAATGGAGATCTTGGCAAAGGTCCGTGAGCTTCGCCCCACTTGCCCGGTCATTATCCTCAGCGCAAAAGGAGAGGAGGCCGATCGCGTTCGTGGCCTGCGAGCCGGTGCCGACGACTACATCACCAAACCGTTTGGCGTCGATGAGCTGCTAGCTCGTGTTGAAGCGGTCCTGCGCCGTTCACCCTCGCGTCGCGAACCAGCCGCATCGGTCAAAATTGGAGGCTACGCAATCGATTTATGTCGTAACGAAATCCAATCGTCCGAGTCATTGCAGGGGCTCACTCCACGCGAGTCTGAAGTGATTCGCTACCTTGCAATCCATCGTGATCGTACCGTATCGAGAGATGAGTTATTAGCCAACGTCTGGCACATCGATCCCCGCGGCAGCAACACGCGCGTTGTCGATATCACGATCTCGCGTTTGCGCGAGAAGCTCTGCGAGGCACCCGATACACTGCGAACCGTCCACGGCAAAGGCTACTCACTCGGTGACTCCGCCGAAGTCTTTTTGCACGACAAAGCAAAAAATGAAGAGACGTAACTGGGTCTGGGGAACACTGGCTGGGCTTATCGGCTGCATGCTTCTGATGATGCTATGGATCACCATGATCGCCATAAGCTCCGATCGCAACGCTCGAGCGATGGAATTGAATTCCGATCAAGATCGAACGATTAGCATCGCTCTTTGGCGAGCCGATTCTTTCCTGGCTCCGATCGTGAGCAAATACGCGGCTGCACCCATAAATACATCTTCAAGTAACTCGGACTTCTTGACGCGGCGAATCATTCCCTCAATGGACGAAGCGTTCGTACGTTCGCGTTTTCATTTCCCTCAAGTTAGGGATGAAATCGATGCATCCTCCAACGAGATTCCGTCGCGCCAACTCGAACCGAGTATGGCCGCTACCACTCTGATGCAAGCAACCGTTTCAAATTGGGATTGGACCAATCTATACGATCAACTACCCAAGGAAGAACAACCCTCGCGCGACGAATTGATCGCCCTGAATCGCCCAGAGAACGTTCGGAACAACGCGAAAGTTCAAAACAATTTCTACGCTGGCAACAGCTCTATTGAATTCAATTCGGACAACGATCTTCAGACACGAAACCGCGCACTGCAAAATGTGCAAGCTCAGACAAACCTCGCGCAGTCTCCGCCTACAATTCCCCCCGAAATAGCAAGCGAACTAGGACGCTCGAAATCAAACCAAGGGCTCTCAACTGGCCTCGCAATCGGTATCTCGAAACCGATTTGGTTTCACGAAAACCTTCTCATTGCCAGGACCGTTCGCAGTTCGGACCAAATTGCTATTCAAGGAATCGAGTTAGACTGGCCTATGGTTCGAGCGGCGTTGACCGATCAAGTACAAGATCTCTTACCTGACGCTGACTTCCAACCAATGACCAACATCGATTCCCACGAGCACCTATTGGCAGCTCTCCCAGCCAGAATGGTTGTGCCGACACTCATTGACGATGGATTCCGATGGTCACCGCTGATGGTTGCAGTCGCAGCTGGCTGGGCAGTGATGTTGATCATGAGCGGCGGATTGGTCGCGATCAGTCTTAGTGCATTGCAATTCGCAGACAAGCGTTCTTCGTTTGTCAATTCCGTCACACATGAACTGCGCACTCCCTTAACCACGTTCAAAATGTATTCCGAACTCCTCTCGCGAGGCATGGTTGATGAAGCGTCGAAACACACCTATCTTCAAACCCTTTGTAGCGAATCGAATCGACTCTGCCACCTAATCGATAATGTCCTGACCTATGCCAGGTTAGAAAACGGCGCTGCATTCCACCGAAAAGAAGAGTTGCGTGTCGAACAGGTCATGAGCCGCATTGTTCCGAGGCTAACCGAGCGAGCAGCATTGGACTCGATGCTTCTAGACGTTCAATTCGACGAAAAGCATTTCGATGAATTGATCTCCGTCGACCTTTCTAGTCTTGAACAGATTCTTTTTAATCTCTTGGACAATTCAAGCAAATACTCGAGCCAGTCGTTGCACCGGACCATCCAACTCTCCCTTTCACAAACCCAAAACAATTGGTGCTTCCGTGTGACCGATTCTGGTCCAGGGATCTCACGAGCTCAAAGGGCTGTTCTTTTCAAACCATTTTCAAAATCGTCAGAGCAAGCGGCCAAAAGCAAACCCGGCGTCGGACTCGGACTGTGCTTATCGGCACGGCTCGCAAAGCAATTGGACGGACAGCTCCGACATGTTCCGACTGCAACCGGATGCACCATGGAGTTGCTGCTACCGAAGGGTTAGGTAGTACTCATTACAACCATAATGGGAGTAATGAGAGTAATGGGAATTATTAGGGTGCCACCCAGCTTATCCAGGTGGCACACACAGTTGATAGCCACTGTTGCCTGCGAGACTAGTTCTTGTACACTTTGGCGTTCTTGTCCGCTCCCGACATTACATAAGCGATCAGGTCCCTGAGCTCCGCTTCGTTGAGTGTATCGATTAGCCCAAGTGGCATCTGCGACACCTTCGATGAAGCGATGCTCTCGACATCGGACTTCTTGATTATCGTCGGCTTCGCATCAACATCAACTGTATAAACGTAGTACTCGTCACCAATCTCCACGGCTCTCCCCACAAGAACCTTGCCATCGCTGGTAAGCAGTTGTTGTGATCCGTACTGATCGGAAATCACTTTGCTCGGTTCAACGATCGCCGTCAGCATATCTTCCACTGAAAACTTCTTGCCTGCGGTCGACAGGTCTGGACCGAGGGCGCCTCCGTCGCCGCCAATGCGATGGCATTTTGCACACGATGTCGCTTGATAGAGGTTTTTGCCCACGTCAAAATTCCGCTTCGATGAATTGTCATTAATGGTTGCCATCGCTTCGGCAGTGCTCCACTTGCGACCAGGTCCTACGGGCGGCTTGGATTGGATAGGAGCCGATACCAACGAGACATTTGCAATGGGTGCAAGTACGACCATCTCAGCCTGCGAACAGGATGCTAACGAATCTTCGCGGAACTGCGTTAGAAACTTGGCATAGCTATTGCCGCCCGGTTTTTTCGCTGCCTCAATAAAGAACTCAAGGTACTTTCGACGTTCGGCAATCGTCCAGCCCGATTTGACATTGCGCAGCATGAACGCAAAGTGGATCGCGCGCGATGGCGGCATGTTGGCTAACATGCTACCCACCGTACCGCCATAACCAGCATGTCTAGAGATGAGATAGCTCCAATCTGGCACTGGTTCAGGTCCGAGGCCCTCCATTAATTTTAAGGTCTTGGCAACTACGGTGGGGGACCGCAAATACACCAACAATTGGACTAGCTCGGCGTCCAAACGATAGGAATTGGTTGGGTAGCTTGCATCCAATGCTTCGACGAGTCTATCCCTCCATTGCTGAGAAGGCTCACCATGCCTCGCGAATGCAATCTGCAGCGTACGAAGTGCAAAAAGTTGTTCGGTTTCATCGAACGAACTCAGAGGCAGCGACGAAATCTTTTCCAACATAGGACTGATCTCATTGGCGGTCCCTTGATGCGCGACGGCCATCATAGCGCTGAGGACGCTTTTGGTCCCTGTGGTTGCAAATGCTGCATCTCGCCACTTTGCATACGGTTGACTCTCCAGTGCGACTCGGGCAGCGTAGCGAATGAAACGGTCTTCGTTTCCAAGGTTTGCAAGAATCAGTTTCATGTCCCCATTGGACTTTCCATGAAAGGCTTCCAGCTGGTGACGAAGAGCCCGTTGATCGGCACCTTTCGAATCCTTTCCAATTACTTGAGCTACCGATTCGGCCCCATAATAGCTGACTCGATAGAGGGCAGATTGAGTGCCACGGCCACCCGCGGCAAAGTAAAGCGCGCCGTCTTGACCGACAACCGCATCGGTTACAGGCAAAGGCGAACCGGTGACGAAATCTGATTTCTTGCCAACGTAACTTGAACCCTCGGGAGTCATTTCGATCGAGTAGATCGTGCTGTACGTCCAATCCAGAATGAACAGGGAACGTTGGTACTTCGCCGGGAACTTGGCACCCGTGCCGAACACAATACCGGTTGGTGAACCAGGTCCAATTTCAACGGCTGGGGGCAACGAATCTTCGTAATAGGTTGGCCATTTGCCAGTTCCGCTTCGCCATCCAAACTCGCTACCGCTTGTCGCATGGCAAACGCGTGTTGGACGATACCATGGTGATCCAAAATCCCATTCCATGTCGGCATCGAAGGTAAACAATTCGCCATCTGGATTGAACGCAATATCGAACGGGTTTCGATAGCCCATACTGAAGACGTTCCAGTCCTTGCCGCTCGGATCGACGTTGCAAATCCAACCACCAGGAGCAATTATTCCAGCGGCATGTCCATTGGCGTCCCAGCGACGCGGCAACAAATGATCCTCGTTCCAATTTTGCGGGATGCGACTGCCGGATACCTTGCTAGGCAGTTTCGTATGGTTCCCTGCGATAACAAACAGTGACTTTTCATCTGGGCTCAAGATCACTGCGTGGGGTCCGTGTTCGCCAGCTCCTTGCAAAGGCATGCAGAACTCGTCGCTGTCGACCACTCCATCACCATTGGTATCTCGCAATCGATGCAAGCCGGAGCCCTGTCCGTTTACTACCGCATACAACGAATCAAAGGCCCAAAGCAAGCCTTGTGCGCTACTCAATTGTACTGGCAGCTTCTCCACTTTCGTCGGATTGCGACTATCGCCTGGTGTAATCATGAAGAGACCAGCGCCATCCTGGTCGCATGCGAATAAGCGTCCGTTGGGCCCGGTGGTCAATGAAACCCAGGAACCCATTGATCGCGGCACTTGGAAAATTTTCTCAATCTTGAATCCTGCGGGCACTTGTGCATTGGCGGCAATCTCAGGAGTAAACTCTCCACTGGATGCGGCATCGCCACCCAAGGCTGCGAGCAAAGCACTCGTGTCAATGTTGGCCGACCAAGGCAATTTGCTATCGCCTAGCTTTCCAAGAACACTCGCAGCGGACCAACTCGAATCATCGAAATCGTCCTTACGCCACGCACCACCTTTACCGTCTACAATCCCCTTCCAGCTGGCATCCGTTACCAATTCTATTGACTTGCCGCCCTCCATTTTGATGAGCATGGCTACGAGCACACCTGCAGGGCCACCTTGATTCTTTGCGCTGAAACTGATAATGTTCTTTCCAGCTTTAAGCATTGGAGCGACGTCCATCGACTCAAGCCTCGACCATTCGTCGGAGCGAATCGCCTTCTTGTCGTTGATAAAGAGATCGCATTGATTGTCCGCGGTCGCGACGACGATCGCCTTCTCGACTTTACCGTCTACCGTAAAAGTCTTTCGCAAGACAATTTGCGAAGTTTCGGTCGGGCTGCCCACCCATACCCAGTTGGGCTGCGACTTGAAATCAATCGTTGGTTTCTTTGCTGACTCTTGAGCCCTTGCGAAGGAACCAAAAATAGCAACGAAATACAAGATGCAGCACGCGGTGATTCGGAAGCAATCAAGCATTCTCGAGTAGCGAAACAGAAATAACATGTTTGAAGTCTCGTTGGAAGGAGTCTCGTTGGATGGTGTCTTAAAATTCACGAATCGTTCCTCGACAGGCGATTGGAAGGGTGGGGTTCAGGCGATTATTTGATTTCTTTGATGCGAATATTTTTGAATTCGGCCCACATCGGATTCCCGGCATGAAGTTGCAGGGCCAATACGCCCTCGCTCAATGCGAGCGTTGGCTCCTTGTCGGTGAAATCGAGAACCAATTGATTGTTTAGATAATGTTGAACGTTTGGGCCATTGCCAATGATGACGACTTCGTTCCAATCATCCAGTTTCATCAGTTTGCCGAAAGCCGCTTCGTCGATGAGGTTAGCTGATTCAACTTTCTTTCCGTCTGTTCCCCATGTGGCCTTTTCGCCGACGAGACAGATGCGTCCCCGCTTTCCGCCCTCATCATAAATGAAGCTCGAGGTATTTGGAAACTTCACTTCATTTCGCAGTTCATGTTGGTATCCTCGAACTACCCATGAGTTCTTGCCTTGAACATCGCTGATGTGTTTTGAGCGGTATTGAATACCGGAGTTGTTGGTCGCGTTGCAACGAAAGGACAATCGCAATTCAAAATCCTTGGTGGCTCCTTTTTTCCATATCAAGAATGTGTTTCCAGCGGCTTTTTTCTCCGCGGTTGTCTCACCGTGAATGACTCCGTCTTGAACTTTCCAAAGACGCGGGTCGCCGTCCCAACCATCGAGATCCCTACCATTGAAAATACTCTGCATATCCGACTCTTTGGGTGCCGAAACAGGTCCATCAACAGCGAGAGCGAAAGAAAAAGTAAAAAGTACTAATAGCAAGGTAAAGCATCGCATCGAACGTCGCTCCAGGGGTAGGATTGGAAAGGGCAGGCAGGAAGAGATTATGATCATCTGCTTCCCATCTGCAAACAGCAGAGCAGAACTATTATCTCAATTGTTCCCGTGCGTCTGGATTTTAGCGTAGTGGATCTTGTTAAAGATCCTCGCGACCAAAGGTTTTTCCATAAGATCCATCCCGTCCTTTCGAGGTATTTTGCTCGCCCGTAAGTATGTCCAGTCGGTCGGTGTCTAATAGTACATCCAAGCAGAAACCGCCTAGCCGCCATTTGCGAATTGCGACCCTGATGCCCGAAGCGTCTTCATTGCCTCCAAAAACCTTATCAGAAGATGCCATGGACGAAAACCATGAAGTTCTACTGATCAAGCGGCTCCGAGGGAACGAGGCGAATGCCCTGCAAGAACTGATAAACCTTCACGGCCAATCGATCCGCAACTTAGTCAGTCGGCTCATGGCTTTTGACCCTGAAATGGAAGATGTCATTCAAAATACATGGGTTCAAGTATATCGCAAAATGGACTCCTTTCGACATCAATCATCGCTCAAAAGTAAGCGTACGGAGGGCGGTTGGGTTTTGATCCGGCGCGGCTTAGGATCGTGGGGTAGATTTTTGCGTTCGACTAACAATTCTCATGCCGCGCAAGGATTACAAACCTATGTCTCGCACCGTCGACTCCAAAGCCCAACTG
>JBBRGW010000167.1:0-8435 GCA_038223525.1 Pirellulales bacterium | reverse complement strand
AACGTCGCGTTTACGCCAACGACGGCCCAGCCATTCTTTTTACTAATCCCATTGGAAGTCCCTTTCCGATGGTTAGTAATCTGTTTGGTTCGCTTGAGCAAGCACGGTTCCTATTTCGCAAGACGATTGACCGAGTTCGGCGAGCGATTGAGCTCAAAATCGATCCCAACCAACTTTTCGTGAGGCCTTGGCGGTACGCATCGGCCCCCTGGACTGCTTGGACGATGCTCCCAAAAAGTGTACGTTCGGGGCCGGTGCAACGTCATGAAACAAAAATCGGCGGACTTCCCAGGTTGGTTTCGTGGCCTGATGACGGCGGGCCATTTGTTACATTGCCGCAAGTGCTTAGCCAAAGTGCCAGCTCTTCGTTGATGCAATGCAATCTAGGAATGTACCGAGTGCAACTTTCGGGCAACGACTATCGAGCCGACAAAGAGATCGGACTTCACTACCAGCTGCACCGTGGAATTGGAGTTCATCACCAGCAGGCGATGGCGGAGAGCCGACCGTTTCGCGTTGCGATCAGCGTGGGCGGAACACCGGCAATGACTCTCGCAGCAGTGATGCCGCTACCCGAGGGGCTCAGCGAATTGACCTTCGCAGGTGCTTTGGCCGGTCATCGCATTCCAATGATCACATCCTCATCGCACGCGCCACTTTACGCGGATGCAGATTTCGTTATTCAGGGCACGATCGATCCCACGTCGATGAAGCGAGAAGGGCCTTTTGGCGATCACCTCGGGTACTACGCAAAGGAACACGATTTCCCTTGGATGCAAGTCGAGAAAGTATTCTATCGCGACGGGGCCATCTGGCCATTCACTGTCGTCGGTAGACCTCCTCAAGAGGACACAACTTTTGGACAGCTCATTCATGAGATAACTGGCCCAATCATTCCAACGGTGTTACCGGGCGTCAAAGCGGTTCATGCGGTCGATGCGGCAGGAGTCCATCCGCTGCTTCTGGCGATCGGTAGTGAACGCTACTTGCCCTATCGCAAACCGGATCGCCCTCAAGAATTGCTGACGCAAGCAAACGCGATTTTGGGACAGGGGCAAATGTCGCTAGCCAAATATTTGTTAATCATAAACTCGCAGGACAACCCTGGCCTCGACATTCACCATATCGATGATTTTCTGATCCACTTGCTTGAGCGAATCGATTGGGCGAGGGATTTGCATTTTCAAACGCGAACTACGATGGATACGCTCGACTACAGCGGCGATGGTTTCAATCAAGGATCCAAACTAGTGATGGCTGCAAGCGGGCCCAAACGGTTTGAGCTTGCCACGGAATTTCCTGAGTCGTTTGGGTTGCCAGATGGTTTTCATAATCCGCGATGGTGCTTGCCGGGTGTTTTGGCGGTGGAAGGGGCGGGGAACTCTTGCTCCACGCTGCTGGATTTTTGGAACCGCATGTATCGAGCGATGAGTGCGGACACTCGTAGTTCCGCTAACTGGCAAGGTCTGCGAATGATTGTCCTGGTGGATGACTCGCAATTCACAAGCAAGTCGTTGAACAATTTTCTCTGGGTCACTTTTACGCGAAGCAACCCCGCATCCGATGTGGACGGCGTTGGAGCGTTTACGGACCATAAGCACTGGGGCTGCACGGGGCCGCTAATCATCGACGCACGAAGAAAGCCGCACCATGCACCGCCGCTGATCGAAGACTCGCAAGTAACTGCAAAGATCGATGCTCTAGCGGCCCAGGGGGGACCGATTGCAAAGTTTTTGTGAGAGGCAAGACTCAAACATAAATACAATCTCTGCAGAACAAATTGGATGAAACCGTGTTTGTAGTCGATCCTTCCTTGGTTTACACCTGACGCAGTCCCTAGTTTTGCAGCGAGAAAAATGACGAAGTTTCGACTATTGATCTTGATGTCGATCGCGTTTTCCTGCGGTGCTTTTGCTTCTCAAATACAGAATCCTGGCGTTCAGAGCGGGCGACAAGTGATGGTTAGCGTCTCACAAGAAGGTCGAGGCGGTGGGCGAGGGGGCATTGGCGGTGGAACGGGTCGAGGCGGGCCCCTACGAGGTGGAGGTGGAGGTGGCAGAAGCGAGCCCCAATCGGTCCGATCGGATTATCCGCAATGGGTCATCGAGCCTGCGTTCAACAAGGATGTGTTTACCTTTGTTCGCGTGGAGTTTGCGTCTCGGGGGGGAGGCTTGGGTGGAGGAAGTTTTGGTGGATGGCGCAACGACTATCCTGACTGCGATTGGAATTTCTCGGTGCGGTTGCAACAGCTAACAACATTCCAAGTGGATCCGAACGGCAAAACGTTGAAGCTGACTGACCCGGAGCTGTTCGATTTCCCGTTTCTATTCATGACCAATATGGGTTCGATGGATCTCGACTCCGCAGAGCAGACGGCGCTTAGGAACCATCTCCTGCGCGGAGGCTTTCTGATGGCAGATGACTTTTGGGCCGCTGCAGAATGGCATCACATTCGGCAAGTCATGAGACTGGTGTTCCCAGGTCGTGAACCTGTGGAATTAACACTTGATCATGAAATCTTTCATTTGGTGTACGACTTGGCCAAACTCCCTCAGGTGCCCAGCATCAGAGCTTGGCAGCGTGGAATGACGTACGAAGACTGGCATGGAGCGTTTGAAAACGGCGACACATCACCGCATTTCTGGGGCTACTTTGATGACAACCAACGTTTGGTTGCAGTGTTCTGCCACAACAACGATGTCGGCGATGGTTGGGAGCGTGAAGGGGAGGATATCGAGTACTTCCAAGAATACTCATTAAAGTGCTCTTATCCATTTGGAGTCAACATCATCACTTACGCTATGACCCATTGAGGATACTTTGTCACGGCGGGGACGGCGGGGACGGCCGTTTCACAACGGGCTGCTCATCTTGACTTCATTCTGACGCCCAATACTTGCCTTCATTCTGAAGCCCAATAGTCGAGCACTTGGACTTTCTCGAGATGCGGCTTGAGGACTTCGACGAACTCTTTGTGTTTGGGGTGCGGCAAGTACACTTCTCGATCAGCATCACTTTTGAAGGTCACAAGGAAACAATGGGTAAATCCATTATCGAGGCCTTCGGGACTATTGTTGGTCCCATATTCGAATGAAGCAACTTGCGGAATCGAAACTTTGAGGGAACGAAATGCATCGACTACTTTTTGAACCTCTTCCTTGCTGCTCGTTTCCTTGAACTGGAACATGACTAGATGCCGTAACATTTTGGTCGGTTTATCCTGGGCAAAGCAAAAGGAGTAGAAGAAGATGGATGCGCCAAAAAGCAACGCGGCCATCAAGCCGATACGTGAAGACTGAATGAAGGGAGATGATTTGGAGGGCATCAATTTTGAGGGCCTTGAAGTCATGATTCTCGACTCGCTAGTAAGAGTTAAAGGCGTTATGCATTACCAGAGTACTTTGACGCTAGCGCCTTTGCGAACGCCGAGCATCATGGTGGCCGAATCGTCAACGAGATGCAACCTAAGCGTTTTCTCAGGCTCAATGATTGCGATGAGGGTCATTGATGGTTGATTGTGGTTGCAATCGAAAAGCCCATACGTTTCATGTTCGTCATCGACGACGATTTTGGTTTCGGAAGTTCTCGCGACTCCCGCCAATTGCTTTTCTGCAATATCGGTTATCAGATCACCAACTGCGTTGACTTCCACTACGGTACCTAGGATTTTACTAGCCACAGACGCCTCCAACCTCTCCGTGCTTGATCAATTACAAAATAGTTCCATATACGAACATGGAAACCACAACACGATTTTACCAAATCGAAATCAACCAGTAGGGTAGCAACACAAAAAAAGATGCGATTGAAAACTAAGGGAGGGTTAAATCAACATATGGAGGCGTTTTGCAGCGTTTTCGGACTTGGCATTGCGTCGCTGGCATTCGTGTCGCTCAACTTTCGTCATTCTGATACACTTTTCGGAATAGGCTGGATGCACCCCAGCAACTTCCAAAACCGAGCCAAGAATTTGCAATGATGAACAAACTGTCCGGTCTTTTGAGATGGCTTCGGATATGGAATTCCGCGGGAAACTCGATTCTCACTTACACTTTCCTCTGTTTTTGCTCCACTGTTCTTTGTGGATGCTCAACTGTCCTCGGGAATACACAGCTCACTCCGGAGTCTACGTCGAAAACCGCGCTGGTCGATGTGGACGGAAATCCGATCGAATGGCCTGACCAAGGTCAGCTTCGCGTGTTTTGTTTTCTCGGGGTCGAATGCCCAGTCGCTCGATTCTACGCGGCCCGCATCGATGAACTTGCGAAGCGCTATCAAGACAAGAACGTCCAATTCGTTGGGATCAACAGCAACCTACAGGACTCAACCGCTGATTTGAAACGCTTTGCAAGAGAACTTGGATTGCATTTTCGTCATGTAAAAGATAGCGACCAGTCAATCGCTAGGGCGTTCGGTGCGACGCGGACCGCTGAAGTAGTCGTGACGGATCGACAACAACAGATACTGTACCGTGGACGAATCGATGATCAATACTCTCCTGGAGTCAAGCGATCGGTGTCGTCCCGCAACGAACTCGAGGATGCGATTACTAGTCTGCTCGACGGAAAAAGTCCGGCGACCTCACGCACAGAGCCGGTAGGTTGCTTGATTACGTTCGACAAGCGAGTAGTCGAATCCAGTTCGGTAACCTTTTGCAAAGAGGTGGCACCCATTCTTTACGAACACTGCTACGAATGCCATCGCCCAAACGAGATTGGTCCGTTCGACGTTAGCAACTTTGAAGAGCTGCGAGGCTGGGCAGATATGGTCGTCGAGGTAATCGAACAAAAGCGAATGCCTCCATGGCATGCGACGGAAACGGAATACGCGTTCAAGAATTCGCGACATTTCCCTGCAAAGTCATTGGACCTTCTCAGGCAATGGGTCAAAGAGGGCGCACCGTACGGCAGCGCCGTCGATCTGCCCAAGTTGCCCGAGACCATGGACGGCTGGCGACTTCCTAAATCTCCTGATCTCATCGTTGCGATGCGCGATCGCCCATACACGATTGCTGCGTCGGGTTCCATCGACTATCAGTACTTCGTTGTGGATCCCAAGATCACCGAAGACCGTTGGGTATCCGCAGCACAAGTGATACCGGGAAACGCATCGGTGGTTCATCACGCCATCGTATTCATTCGACCGCCGGATGGAGTCGACTCCAACGGAGTTGGATGGCTGACCGCCTTTGTTCCTGGCCAACGTGCGACCATGTTTCCATCCGGATATGCGCGACGAGTGCCCGCGGGTTCGAAATTGGTTTTTCAAATGCATTACACCCCCAATGGAGTTGAACAGTCCGACATAACCAAGATTGGAGTCAACTTTATGGAGCCAGACCAAGTCACCCACGAAGTCTTTACGCTCGTCGGTTTAGATCAAGAATTCGAGATCCCACCGCAAGTATCCAACCATCCTGTTTCCACAGCCGTCACTAGGTGGCCACAGAACAGCGAACTGCTTGCCATCATGCCGCATATGCATCTGCGAGGGAAATCGTTCCGATTGACAGCAACCGCCAAATCACAAAATCAAAACGACCGATCGAGTTCAACCATTTTGGACGTGCCTCGCTATGACTTCAATTGGCAGCATACTTACGAACTCGAGTCTCCGATTCCACTGAACTCCGTGCAGAAGCTCAATGTCTTGGTGTCGTTCGACAACTCCTCCAACAATCCTTTTAACCCCAATCCGGACGAGTACGTTCTCTGGGGCGATCAGACTTGGGAAGAAATGGCTGTCGCGTTTCTCGAAGTGGCCAAGCCGTTGCATGACGCAGAAAGTGCAAGTCATTCTGTTTCTTCAGGCACGAGCAATGCATCCCTTGCAAGCAACGAGACAACACCTCCGGAAGATCAAAAGGCCGCAGCTTTTGCGGACAAGCTATTAAAAAAATACGATCGAAACAGTGATGGCCAACTATCCAAAGAAGAAGCGCCGCAGATTATTCGCGACTATTCCTTTGGCAAGCTGGATATCAACGGAGATGGCATCGTTACCAAAAAGGAAATCGTGACGGCGACGAGGAATCGTCGTGACTGAACCGTGGAGACGCTCCATCGTTGCAAGGAACTTCGCCCGGATCGTAGACCATCCGTGGATTTGTGTCGGGTTCCTTGTCTTCATCAGTTGCATCGCCGCCGGCGGATATATCCGGCCCAATTGGCCATCGCAATTGTCAAATTGGATATGGCCTAAGCCAGCGATTGCAGTCGCCGAGCCTGCTAAGCCTCGCGAACGGCAATTTCTCGCATCCAATCGAGTCAAACGGGATTCGCTGGGTCGGGCCGAAGCGCTCTTGGTGTTGCAGTCTGATCAGTTCTTTACTCGCGAAGGTTCCATTGCGATTCGGGATGTGGTGCAATCCCTCGAGAGCTTGGAGTACGTCTCGGGCGTTCGTTGGCTCGATCAAGCACCTCCGCTGAATATCTTTGGGCTGCCCGAACCTATATTGCCCAAGGGCCAAGCCTCTGATCAACGTTTCGAAAACGCCAAGCAGAAAGCCATTCGGCATCCATTAGTGGTCGGACAATTGCTTTCCCCAGATGCTAAAACCATGCTGTTAGGCGTTTCGTTCAATTGGGTAATGATTACCGAGGAAGCGGACTGCACGACGAAACTTGTCGAGGTTGCACAGCAAGCGATTGCAAGACACACTGCGGTCTCGATGAGCGTGGGGCTGACCGGAGAAGTACCGCTGCGTCTGAGAATTACCAGCATCCACAAGTCCAATTCAGTCAAGTACCAGTTTATCGGTTACGGAATGATTTTGCTCATGGCCATCATCCTGTTCCGAGGTTTCACTGTGGTAGTTGTGGTTGCGCTTGCACCCGCAACTGGAGTATTCTGGGCGATTGGGTTTTTGAGATACTTGGGATGGGAAGACAATCCGTTTAGCGAGGTTATTTTGCCAGTCCTGCTTAGCTTGGTCGGCTTTGCTGACGGGGTCCACATGATGGTTTTCATACGAAGCTGTCTGAGCCAAGGCCAGTCGCCGCGCGAAGCGTGCCGGAATGCGCTGGCCACAGTAGGAGTCGCATGTAGCATTACCACGATCACTACCGCCATCGGTATGGGCTCCCTCTCCTTTTCCAATCATGAGATCGTGCGCGAGTTCGCTTGGTCGTGCGTCATGGGAACGTCGACAATCCTGGCGTCTGTTTTGTTGGTTATCCCGTTGGCTTGTTGTACCCCTTGGGGCAATCGTTTGGAGCGTGGGGCTGAAAGAGGATTGATCGACAAGTACATTCAGCAGATCGGGGTGCCCGTAGCCGGAATGATGCGAAACGCCAAATCGGTTGCTTATTTCGCCATCGCCCTGATGCTTGTTTTGGCAGCCACAACGCTTCTTCTGCGTCCCGACGATCGGCTTTCGAATGAGTTGCCGAGCGGCAGCCCAGAGCAGCAGATGATGTCGCATTTAGACACCGCCTTGGGTGGGCTCCAGCAATGCACGATCAATGTTAGTTGGAATGGCAAAGTGCTCGAGCCCAATCAGATAGCCTACATCATTTACAAGATCGACACGATGCTAGACCAGGAAAAGCTCGTTGGCCACCCGCTTTCGATTATTCGGATCCTTAAGGCGTTGCCGGGGGACGAAGCTCCGGTCGATAAGATGCCGATGGTGGATTTGCTTCCACCGCCGCTTAAGCTGGCATTGTACGATCCGGATCAGCATTCTGCGAAGATTACGTTTCGCGTTCAAGACTTAGGGACAGCCACTTACAAACCAGTCTTCCAACGTATCGAATCGTCCATCAAGGAAATCCGTGGCGAGAATCCAGGAGTCGAGATTGCTCTGGAGGGTGGTCCTATTCGGCGATGGAAGAATCTCTATCAGATTGTCTCCGATCTCGCGATGAGTTTGGGGACCGCTTCCGTCGAGATCTTGATCGTGATGGGAATTGCGTTCCGATCGTTGCGTCTCGGTTTGATCGCCATTATCCCGAATATGATTCCTCTCGCGGCAGCAGGGACGTTTATGGTACTTGCCAATTGGCCACTGGATGTGGTGAGCGTTTGCGCTTTCACAATCTGCTTAGGTATCGCGGTCGATGATACGATTCACTTCTTATCTCGCTATCGCGAAGAGCTTCATCAACAACCCAATCGCACTCTGGCATTGCAGCAAGCGTTCCTCGGCGTTGGGACCGGATTGATCATGACGACCTTGGTGCTCGTCGCGGGCTTTGGATCGGTTTTAATCAGCGAAACGCGAGACCATCGGGTCTTTGCCAGTTTAGGAATCATCACGTTATTGTCGGCCATGTTGTGCGATCTCTTCTTGCTCCCATCGCTGCTGGCACACTTTGACAAAGCCAGACCCACCGACGCCGAACATAATGTCGATTCTTAGTATCTAAGAGACAAGCTAATGCTTTCCGGGAGTCAGTGTTTCGACAGGTCATCAACCGTCAAATCATCTAAAC
>JBBRGW010000166.1:0-8453 GCA_038223525.1 Pirellulales bacterium | reverse complement strand
TGTTTTGTTTTGTGCTGTGCTTTGGGGGTTGTTTTTCGCTTCGTTGTGGCGTCTTTTTTTGGGGTTGGGCGCGCCCTCTTCCCGGTGCCCCCCCCCCCCCCCCCACCACACTAACCCCCCCCCCACGAAACTGAAGCTAACGTACGCCCTGATCGGAAGTCAAGAATCCCAAAAACCGCCCACCCAATTTTCCGCTCAAATCAGGCGTTCTGAGGCTGTTCGACATTGCTCGATTGCAGGACGTATCCATACTGCTAACTATGGGTCAATTCGTTGCAGGGCTTGGGTGTCAAACGATTGCTTGAGTTGTGTCAAAACAGTTAGTCGCGTCTCGGAGTCTCCGGTATACAAAGCGTTGGTCGTTGCGTTCGCGACCGCCGAAGCCACGCCGATTAGCCCACGAGCCCCATGACGCACCGACTAATAGCGTCTGGTTCGGGCACAGCAAAACCTAGATCCGACAGTGGATTACTTGGTCGGGTTAGTCACGTACAAGGGCATGAAGCGATCTTCTGTTCGGTGCTTTTTCGTGATGCCGTCCCAAGTGTCGTGGATGTATTGTCGATTTGCCCAGAACATGGCGTGGACCAAAGACAGCCGCCCGCCGTCGTTAATGAAGCTGGGGTTCTTCTCGATGTCGCCACCTGCCGGGTAAAGGATGCCGCCGAGCAGTTCGGTGCGGGCCGACTTGCCATTGCGAAGTTCAGTCGCGACTCCTTCAGCTTTGTAACCCATGATCCACAGATCCGCAGCGCGGTTGTCGATCTTGAGGCCGCTGCCCATCTCACAGTTCAAGCCGCGTAGCCAGACCTGCTGAGGATGCTCGAAAAGCAGCGGCGAGCCGCACAGGTCGTCTGCGAATAGCCGCCCGCACCCCTCCCCGTTGCGGTAAGTCATCCACCTCGTATGGGTGACCACGAGATCGGCCTTGCCCCGGTGCGCAAGGGCAAATTGCGCCTCCTCCGGGAACCGCTGCGGCAAGCTGATGCGGTCGAGGAACACCGTCTTCGCGTCGGTGTCGCCCAGAACGATGGCGGCCTTCTCTTTGATCCGTTCGCGGTCGAGTAGGACGTACGAGCCGCAGCCCTGGATCACCCTCACCTTGCCGCGGATGATGACCGGTTTCCGCAGGATGTAAGTTCCGTGCGGGAAGTAGACGGTGGATTTCCCGCTGTCGATCGCTGCCTGCACGGCGTCCGCCGCGTCGTAGCCGGTATCGTTGTGGTCCGTCGTCCAAAGGGTGATGACCTTCGGTTTGTGATCGAGGACGTTCGCCCAATCCTTATGGTCGTCCCACGGGATGGCCGGAGTCTCCTCAATGGGCAGTCGCAAGGTTTTCTTGGGTGACGTATGCTGGACCACCGGTTCGCCGGAGGCGTACTCCTCCACGGCCGTGCCTGGCAGTTGCTTGCCCTTTTGTCGGACGACCGCTGCATACCCAGTCGTTTTCACATTGCGGAGGAACAACTCGCCGTCGTTCTCAATGGCGACGTTGTCCTTGCTGCCGCCGTTGAGTTCCGAATCGAGCATCACGAAGTGACCGTTCGCCTTGGAATTAACTACGGCCGGCACGGCGTTTTCGCTCACCAGCTTCCGCACCACAAGCGGGTGGTCGTGGTTCACCCAAGCTGCCTTTTTCTGCCCCCTCAAATGAATGTGCTCGAAGGTACTGAAATAAGTCTGGTGCCACGATTCGATGCCCACGTCAAACCCTTCGATGCGGACCCGCTGGAACAAACAAGGCCCGTTCCAGGGCGTCCGCAGGTCGAGGCCGATGAGGCCTGCGTCCGGGGTTCGGATGGTTACGTCTTCCAACCCGCCGCCGTTGTGCGAAATGAATTGCACCCCGATCGCGCCGGGGTTGCCGGTGCCAACATCGAGCGTCAGGTTCATGACGTGATTGCTAAACGCCATGTTATCACCGCCCGGCCTCTTCTCGGGCGGCATGGGGTCGGTCGTGGCGAGGAGCCAGTTGGGAGTCTTCGGGTCATTATAGCCGGGACACGCGTCTTTCAACTTGATGATGGTCGTGTCGCGGTTCTCACCCTGCACGAACACCCAACCGCGGAAGTGAACCGCTTGGGACAGAATATACGTCCCGGTGGGCAAGTAGACGACCTCCATGTGTTTCTGTTGACAGGCGTCGAAGGCCTTTTGGATGGCGGCCGTGTCGTCGGTGATGCCATCGCCCTTCGCCCCAAATTCGGATTTGACGTTCCGCACTTTGGCGTCGGCTGGGAACGCGATGCCTCCACCGCGTGCGGGCGATAGGGTAGCGACGACGACCACTGCCGCGACAACCATTACTAGTGAGTTCCGCATTCATCCATCCTTTTTTGCCGAACAAGAATTATGCCGACGGCGGAAAAACCTTTAAAAGTTTAATTTGGCAGCTCAACCGAGCATTGTCAATCAATTAATTGTACAGTCCGCAAAACCCGTTTGGATTGTGCCAATCACTCGCCTGGATTATGCCGAATTCGACATAATCCCGATCGAGTTTCCGGCAAGTCCAATACAAACCTCATGCAGATAAGGCACGAATAAGATAATGCAGCTCTTCGGCAACTCGCTCTGGACCCTCTACCGTAGTTGCAATGTGTTCGGTTATGACCCGGCGAAACTGCTTTCGAAGGCGATGAACAGCGACGCGGAATGTTGACTCTGTCATGCCGATACTGCTGGCATCTTGGGACGCGGACGCTTCTGCATTCGGTGTTGCTAGCCAGCGCTGTAGAACAGAGAATCGATCCCAATCATTTTGTGATTTTGCATCATCTTCGAGCTGCTTCATTGCCAACTCTACGATCGACAACGCCCACTGTTTGTCGAAGTACGCATCAGGTGGAAACCCGTTTGGATCGGGAATCTCGTATGTCGATTCTGAATCTTTAGTCGACGATTCTCTTGCCCCCGCATTCAAGGAAGTTGGACTCAATCCGCCGCCTCGTTTGATCGCGTTCGCACTTGCTCTCTCATCCCAAAGAAAATGTTTCACAGCGCCAAGCAAGTAAGTTCGAAAGTGACCATGATCGCGGTTTGCATTATCGATCGAGTTCGCTTCGAGGAGCTTGGCAAAGAACATTTGTGTTAGATCACTTGATTCGTTCGAACCATACCCTTGGCAGCGAGTTTGATACTGCTGGATGAATCTCTGCACGGGTTTGTAGTAGACAACACAGAGTTCGCGCATCGCCTTGCAAGCTTCGGATGAATTGCCTTTAGCTGCCAAGACTTTCGTCCATGAAGTGGTTTGAAACGAGCTGGATGAATTACTCACGATCACTTTTTTGGGTTACGGGGGAAGAAGCATCGGATCGTTCGAACGATTCCTCAACTATTGCCCGGGCAGGTGTCGGCGCAGGAACAGCCCTACTTTGCCGGGTCGATGTAAAAAGCAGTATCAACCCTAAGCCTAAGCCGAGTGGAAGGCCGATAAAAGCGAGACGAAATAGTATAACGCTAACCCTAGAATCGTCTCGGTCCGACTTCGAAGCTTTATCGAAGTCTACGTGATCTGGGTTGTTCCTACGTCGAAACCACAGCATGCAACATAGTGACGCAGCGATGCCAAGCGTCGACGGAATAAACGCGACAAAAGAAACTATAGTACCTCCCAACAGGTATATCATGGAGAACGGAATCAGGATCATCGCCTGAATGGGAATGAATAAAAAAAGCAGATTCCAAACCGAGTCTCGAATTCCCAAATCCTTGGCGGGTGTAACCGTCGGTGCTGAGCCACGAACGAACTCGACCTCTTTGCGTAAAACACGAGACCATTCTCGCGTGTCGTCGTTGAATTGCGATGGCAGTCCGAATGCTCTATCGTACATGCCAAATACTAGATTGTTCTCTTTACCGTCTTCGAGGAAGTTTACGCTTATGCAGTTCAATCCTACTGGATTTACGAGAACGGGTAGGAGCCCAAGACTGACATCATGAATTGAGCTCAAAGGGATTTCCGTTACGTTCGACCCGCAGATGAAAGTCAAGTTGCGGTCATCGAGGAGTACTTGCGAAATCTTCCTCCATAGAAATAGTTGTTCCATAATGTTTGATAACTTTACCCGATCCGTCGTATAGCACCGGCCCGACCGGATCAAACGATTCGAAGCATGACTAGTCAATCCTGGTGATCGCGTAATTTTGTTCGCAACGGATTCGACTTCTTGGCTAAACTCTTGAGCGGTAGTGAATCGCAACTCCGGTTTGGCGTCGAGTGCTTTTAAGACGATATCATCCAAGCGGATATCCATTTGGACTTTTCTGGAAGGCGGAACGACTGTGCTACTCGGTAACTCACCGGTTAGCATTTCATAGAGCACTACACCCAACGAATAGATATCAGCACGATGATCCACACTCGCAGGGTTCTCTCGTTGCTCGGGAGCCATGTAGTTCGGCGTGCCAAGCACTGAAGCATGCGTCAAGTCGACTCCGTGTAGTCCGAGTTCCGTTGACGGCGATAACAAGTTTTCCGAGGCAGGAGTAGCGTCTGAAATTGGCCGCAACATCCTTGCGATCCCAAAATCGGCGATCTTGATTTGACCGGTTCGATCGAGGAGTAGATTCTCGGGTTTGATATCGCGATGAACGATTCCTCGATCATGCGCAAATTGCAAGGCTTCGCAAATAGGCGGAATGATTTTCAACGCTTGTTCCGGCGTCAATCGATTTGCCGTCATCGCTTGACGCAGATTGACTCCATCGACAAATTCCATTAGCAAAAAATAGAAGGGACTTGCCTGTCCAAAGTCATGAACCGCGACAATATGTGGATGCGTGACACCTGCCAAGACCTTGGCCTCTTGAGCAAAACGCTGGGCAAAATCTGGGATTTCAGCGTAGTGCGGTGCCAGAATTTTCAGAGCTACCAGTCGCCCCAAGGATCGCTGCGTCGCTTTGTAAACGGCTCCCATCCCGCCATACCCGATCAGCTCCAATATCGTAAGCTGTGGGAAGGCTGCGGCAACGTCTTCGACTTTCGGTGGCATCCATGAACGCGTGGGAACACTATTGTTATCGGTTCCGAAGGCAGCTTGCTTAAGCAAACAGGCAGGGCAGTTTACACCCGCAATCTCGAAGTCGATGGGCTTTCCACAACTGTTGCAAAATCGCTCGGGTTGTTGGTTATCTGGTAACATGCTATTTTACTCTTAATGAGGTCGAGACGATTCCTAAATGGTACTCTAAGAAGTACTTGAGGATTACTCGAAGCCGCATTACCGAGAAAACGCAAAATAAATGGGGGGGCAGTTGGTGTCTCGAACGAAAAGTTTCGACATCGCACCACAGCCGACCCAAAATCCGTGGGCTGAACTGGTTTCTATTGGGACTCAATTGCGCTCGCCATCAATCTTTCCACGATATCTGCCGGAATCACCTTGCAGCCTTGTTGATCATATCGCGCGATAGTAATTCCGAGACATTCACCCTGAAGATTGAGCACAGGCGCACCACAATCATTGGCCGAAACGGCAGCAGCCATCTCGAAGATGATCGGGAAGCCGCTCGAACGAACGTTAAAGCAGCCGCGATCAAGCCGCGAAACGAAAGGAATCGTCAGGTCTAATGGCTTTCCCTCGCGAACGACCTGCAGTCGCACGAGCGTATGTTGCGAGAAGTTTTGATGATAGAAATCTTGGTCGCTCATAATCTCTTTGCCGTCTATAGAACGAAGGACGTCGCCCTGTCGCAATCCCGCCTCGAACGCCGATTTTTCAAACAACTGATCGACGTGAAATCCAGCTCCCAACTCAAATCGCCCGATCATGCCTGGCAGCCTCGTATGCGTTGGCTGGCCGGGCTGATGGTCTTTGTCCTCCGGTTCCTTAATGAGAGGATCCATGTTCTCTAGTCGGGGGATACTCACGACGCCAAAAGCGAGCGGCCCTCCAGTCCCCACTGCGATCGCGAGTGTTCCACAAACGGGATTTGTGTCTTTCGCCATTCGCACTGGTACGAGATCAGCTGCCGAAACCCTAAGGACCGCCACATCATGCTCGATATCCGTCTGGATGACCTTCACATCGACCAGCGCGCCGCCGGGAAGCCGGCACTTTGCGTTTTCAGGCAACTCGCTTGCCTTCGTCACTAGATAAGCATCTTGATCGATCCGCCGTATGACGGTCGCCAGGGCCACGGGCGCATTCTCAATGCAAATTGCAACGACGCTTGCTCTGCTTCCACTTGCGATTGGGCTACATGCATTTAGTGTTGTTACCCCATCCATCCAGTCGGTCACAGCAAGTCGTGGACGCATGAGTAATTCGTTATCGTAGTTACGTCCGTTTCCCTTCTCGACCTTTCCTTGCTTCATGATTTTAAGTTGTCGATCTATCGCCGAATTGCTGTTCGCAGCAAAGAGAAAAATATTCACGTCACGATTCTGATCGGCATTGTTCGGACGCAGATTTGCAAGATCGGCAGTGCACCCGAGAACAAGGCCAGCGAGTCGACCGTCCAGATCAAAGAAAGGTCCGCCCGAATCGCCGCCGTTAATAAGGCAGTCGCTGACGAAGCCTCTTTCAGACGAAACTAGAATTCGTCCCAAGCGAACCATCGCCGGTCTGCCCGGGCGATAGTGCCCTGGATGCCCGAGCTTGAGAATCCAGTCTCCAACTTCCAATTTGAGATCGGCTTTGAGTTCCGCAAAGGGAAAAGGCCCCTGATCTATAATGCGCAGAAGGGAGAGGTCATGCGAAGTCGCCGCACCCAAGAGTTCCGCGCGAACCTTTCTCCCATCCGCCAACACAACGCTCGTTTTTTCGCCCGCCTCCCAATGTTCTGCTTTTGAATTTGTTACTCGCACAGCGTGAGTAACATGCCACTGCGATAACACGAGCCCATCAGCGCTGATGATGACTCCCGATGCAGCGGATGTCAGTCCGGTATGCCCGACGGCCACCACGGCCGACTGTGCCTTCTCAATCCCCTGGATCGCGCGACTTTGAAGCAACTCAAGATCCGTGGTCTGAACTGGCTTCAAGCGGTACTCGATCGCAGCGAACGAGCGATTTACAACTGCCGTCGGTTGATTGGTGATAGACGTGCTTGCCAAGTACCTAACGTAGGCGATGGTCAAGATCAACAAAAACCCGAAGACCATGAGCATCCGCAAAATCAGGGAGAAGATCGCTCGACCATTACTTTTATCGCGAACAAATAGCTTCGACATCGGATCACTTTCAAACGAAAACGAGGATTTCGGCGAGTCGCAGATACTATTGGGGTTTGGGCCCTGGCGTTTTCGCTTCGCTCGAAATTGAGCTGGCTCTCGACAGGTTATAGAGCAAACCTTCGATCTGATGGTGCGAACGCTCCGTAGTCGAAGCGATGAGCATAGACCCAACCATCGCAAGTGATCCCAATTGTCCCCCTTCAAGAATGGAACTCTGAATCGACTGAATCAATTCCACCCCATTCTCGTTGGATGGAAGGACATACGAGAGATCGTAGTAACGCAGACTAGGTGCAGACGCTGCATGTTCGGATGACGTAATCTCGAGACAGCTCTCATGAACGATGTACTCTAATCCGTTGCTTTGCAATAGCCTTCGCAAAAGCTCTCGAATTCTTCCTTCGGACTCCATGGAGAGGGACATATCCTTGGACGGTGTTCCCTTAGCACTGACCTTTTCCTCGTTGATATCGAACTGAATCTTTGAGGTCTGAAATAGAGTTGAAAGTGCTTCGCGCAAGTTGACTGACGAGAAGCTAACTTTGCGTACGTCAAATAGTTTGGTGCGTAGCTCTTCCTCTGCTTCGCTAGATTTCTTACCGGCGATTAGCCAATCTGGTTCTGGCCCAGAAGGTTTCTGCCACGTTACTAACTCATTAGAAGCCTCAATCCCACCACCGGCATCGAATCCACCGAATCCACCTCCGCCACCGAATCCACCGAATCCACCGAATCCACCTTTACCGCCACCGCCGAATCCTCCACCCATCCCGCTTGCGATTCCCATTCCCGGGCCTCCCTCGCCTGCTGCACTTCCTCCAGGTCGTCCTTTCTTGTTGTCCGTTAGCGATTTTCCTCCGCCGACGCCTCCCGGGCTTCCAGGTCCTCCCGTGCCGCCGGATAGTCCCCCTGGTCCTGATTCATCGACTTGAGCTAACTGAGCCGCTTGAGCCGCTTGCGATAATTGTCCAGGGAAAACATGGGGACACGACACTTTGATGTGCGGTCTCGATTTCCTGACCCTCGATTCGAGATATTGTCGGCACGGACTGCTCGCGAAATTGGTCCTGCTTCTCTATTTCGATTCCAATCATTCGAAATAAGCGCAGACAACCACCTTTGCCGGCATTCCCACAAGGAGTCACATCCTAAAATTGGGCAACGGGAGCGTAGCTTAGACTGCCGCTCGGTAGAACTTGCGATGCGTTTTACGACTGCGAGCCTCCGAAACACTCTTTGCCGTTCCGGCTACGTTCATAAACGCTCTTCC
>JBBRGW010000165.1:0-8475 GCA_038223525.1 Pirellulales bacterium | reverse complement strand
GGGTTTCGCTTACGATACTGGGGCAATTGGGCTGTGTGGCAGCGATCTCATTGCAATCATACGGCAGTCTTGGACTATGGACTCTCACCGGAATCGGTGCTGCCTTTGGAGCATCGATCGTTGGAATATTCTTTGGTACTTCTGCGAAGCTTCATTATGGCTGGCAGCTATCGATCGTCATCATTCCGCTCGGAATCATGGCCGTTGCTTGCATGATGGTCAGCCGCTTCTTTTACGAGTCCAAGCCGCTCCCTATTTGGCTAATCGGATCGGTCGTGTTCCTCCCAACGGTTGTTTGTATCGTCGACATTGTGGTCGGCCGATTGATGCAAAATTGGTTTCGAGTTCTTTTGGCTGCCTTCGTATGCTGCCTCCTATTGGGAACAATCTTTAATATCACAAAGCCGTGGCAATCCGAATGGTAGCGCATCTCTGTCCAACATGACCAACCCAATTCTTCGTTTCCTAATTCAAGTCCGCGATCGATTGTCTAGTATCAGACCGTACTATTGGCTGCTCGCTTGTTTGCTAGCGGTATCGGGTTGGTTTGGCATGGGCACCGTCGGATTACTACTGGCTTTTTGGATGTTGTTGCTCTGGTTCTCAGTTTGGCAGCGTCCCTATCGATTTGAAATGTTCCTGATCGCAGCGCTTGGCTTGCTCGGGGCGGTTGTCATTTTGCCAGAGGAGCAATGGTTGGAATCCAATAAGATATCGCTACTGGCGTTCATGGCGATTTCGATATCTCCTGTGATCGATTTGTTCATCAGGTTATTTCGGAGCTCACGGGACGAATGAAAAAAGCATCCAATGCTCAAGCATCGCCATTTACGAACAAACTCTTTTCTTTTTTACGCGAGTTAAAGACGAACAACGATCGGGAGTGGTTCGCAGAAAACAAACCGAGGTATGAAAGAGATGTGCTTGCAGCAGCGATGGATTTCGTGACGCAGATGCAGCCTCGGTTATCAAAGCAGTCACGCTATTTGTTAGCAGAACCCAAACGGGTCGGTGGTTCGATCATGCGGATCTATCGAGACACGCGCTTTGGCAAGGACAAGACCCCTTATAAAACCAATGTTGGAATTCATTTTAGGCATTCCATCGGAGGCGACGTCCATGCGCCGGGCCTCTATGTCCATTTGGAACCTAACGCATGCTTCCTAGCAGCGGGTATTTGGATGCCACCCACCGAGCCTTTGTCCGCAATCCGGCAGTCTATCATGGACGATACCGCAGTCTGGAACAAAGTTCGCAAAAACAAGAAGTTTGCGGCTCTTTACAAACTCGATGGCGACTCGCTCAAAACAGCTCCGCGAGGGATCGATCCGGGGCACCTAGCTATCGAAGACCTTCGTCGCAAAAGCTTCGCAGGAGTAATGCAAATGACGGAAAAGGAGTTCCTTCAAGCAGACGTTTGCGACAACATTATGGAGGCGTTTGACGCCGCGAAACCGCTGATGAAGTTTCTATGCGATGCGCTACGGCAACCGTATTGAGCACGTGTTTCGGGACCACCAATGCGATTGAGACCCCAGCCGACTTGTCTGGTTGGTGAACAAGTTTCGTCGCTATGCTAAGAAGCATAAATAAAAAAACTCCCCCCATTCTCGCATCTCGCCTGCGGCGGGATGCGAGAATGGGGGGAGCATTGTGGTTCTCATCTTTAGCCACGAGACTCCTTCACCCACGGCCAAAGCCATGGAGGTCGAACACCAAATTTCCCTAACGGATTGCCACTGCCTTCGCTCCGTTGCGCGGTGCAGGCGTTATGTCAAATCTGTCTAGATTCATCACTTTGGTCCAGGCTGCAACGAAGTCCTTTACAAACTTCTGTTGCCCGTCGCTGCTCGCGTACGTTTCTGCGATCGCGCGGAGTTGAGAGTTCGAACCGAACACCAAATCGACTCGGCTACCTGTCCACTTCACTTGACCGGACTTGCTGTCCTTCGCTTCGAAAAAGTGTTCGCAAACAGGGGACTTCTGCCACTGGTTGCCCATGTCTAGCAAGTTCACAAAGAAGTCGTTCGTCAGCACCTCAGGTCGCTTCGTAAAGACTCCTAGTTGTGGAAAGGTCGTGTTGGTGTTGAGCACTCGCATACCACCGATGAGCACGGTCAATTCAGGAGCCGTCAGCGTCAGCAATTGAGCTCGATTGATCAGCAACTCCTCCGCAGGTCTATCATGTTCCTTGCCAAAGTAGTTTCGGAATCCATCTGTAGTCGGTTCCAGCACAGCGAAGGAATCCACATCCGTTTTCTCCTGAGATGCGTCGGTCCGGCCAGTGGCAAAAGGAACGCGTATGTCTTGCCCAGCTTTTTTCGCAGCTGCTTCGATACCTGCGTTCCCACCGAGAACGATCAAGTCGGCGAGCGACACCTTTTTGCCAGTTGTCTGAGCGTTGTTAAAATCCAATTGGATTTTCTCTAGCGTCGTCAATACTTTGGCGAGTTGAGTTGGATTGTTGGCTTCCCAATTCTTCTGTGGAGCAAGGCGAATGCGAGCGCCGTTTGCACCGCCTCGTTTGTCAGAACCTCTGAATGTGGAGGCCGAAGCCCAAGCGGTCGAAACCAATTGAGAAACGGAAAGTCCGGATGCGAGGACCTTTCCTTTGAGAGCAGCGATATCCTTGTCGTCTATCAGCTTATGATCGACCACAGGGACAGGGTCTTGCCATAGTTGAGGTTCGGCAACCAGTGGCCCCAAGCAACGGGAGAGAGGTCCCATGTCGCGATGCGTCAGCTTGTACCATGCCTTGGCAAATGCGGTTGCGAACTCAGCAGGATTCTTTTGAAAACGTTGCGAAATTGGGCCGTAGATCGGATCCATCTTCATCGCCATGTCCGTTGTGAACATTATCGGCGCGTGCTTTTTGGTGGCATCATGAGCGTCCGGAACTGTCCCCTTGGCTGAAGCCTCTTTGGGTGTCCATTGCCATGCGCCCCCTTGTCCTTTCGCAAGCTCCCAATCGTATCCAAAGAGGTTGTCGAAATATCCGTTCGACCAAGCTGTCGGTGTAGAGGTCCAAGCCCCTTCAAGACCGCTGGTGATCGTATCGCCGGCATTGCCTTTTCCAAATGTATTCTTCCAGCCCAGCCCTTGTTGCTCAATGGCAGCACCCTCGGGTTCCGCGCCGACAAACTTGCTCGCATCGGACGCGCCGTGGGCTTTGCCGAAAGTATGGCCACCCGCAATCAACGCGACGGTTTCTTCGTCGTTCATCGCCATTCGTGCAAACGTTTCCCGGATATCCTTGGCGGAGGCCAATGGATCTGGCTTGCCGTTAGGTCCCTCAGGGTTCACATAGATGAGACCCATCTGAACGGCAGCGAGCGGATTCTCCAATTTGCGATCACCGGTGTATCGTTTATCACCAAGCCATGTGCTTTCTGGGCCCCAGTAGATATCTTCCTGAGGTTCCCACACATCTTCGCGACCGCCCGCGAATCCATATGTTGTGAAGCCCATCGATTCGAGGGAGACATTACCGGTCAGGACCATCAAGTCAGCCCACGAGATTTTATTTCCGTACTTCTGCTTGATCGGCCAGAGCAAGCGACGTGCTTTGTCAAGGTTTGCATTGTCGGGCCAGCTGTTCAGAGGCGCGAATCGTTGAGTGCCATAGGATGCTCCACCTCGACCGTCGGCAATGCGATACGTCCCCGCACTATGCCAAGCCATTCGAATAAACAGCGGACCGTAATTCCCGTAGTCGGCTGGCCACCATTCCTGAGACGTTGTTAAAAGTCTTTCAATGTCTTTTTTCAAGGCCTTGAGATCTAGTTTCTTGAACTCATCCGCGTACGAAAATCCCTCACCCATGGGATTGCTTTTGGCCGAGTTCTGGTGAAGTATCTTTAAATTCAACTGATTCGGCCACCAGTCTTCGGTCGAAGTTCCACCAGCGGACGTCGTTCTTTCCGAGGTGGGCCTCTCAGTTCCACCAATCACAGGGCATTTGCTTGTATCCACTTTCGCGCCGTCGCTTGGTTGTGCCCCGACCTGCGACGCGGGACGACTTTGAGCGAATGCGGAGGTTGCGAGGGACATCATGGCCATGCTCGCAAACCAGCGAGCAAAGCGAATTTTGGTAGTCATGGGTACTCCAGAGTTTGGGAATGTCGGTTTTTGATCAAATGAAGTGTACTGGCGCGTCAACGACCTTATAAGTGTGCATTGTTTTCAAAAATACATCCCATGCATAAACCACATACTTGTGTTGCATGAAACGCATAGTCGTATGTATCAAGCCGGGGACCGCCACGGCACTGTGCTAGCAGGCGGCGCCAGATAAAAAGCGACTAGCATAGACTCCAATAGTTTTTGCCTAGCTAGTGAAAGGAAGGCTAGAAGGCCTTGCAGGCTCTACTGATCCGACGTTGGCTTCGGTGCCGCCGCCGGTTCTGGGCTGGCCGGTTCCTGATTCGCTTTGGTATCTTCTTCAAGCATTGGTGGATTGGCGGTCGGTGCGGGAGCAGTAGCTTCCATTCGTTGCTTTGCTTGCTCCTGTGCTTCTTTCATTCTCGTGCGCTGCAGTTCAATAGCCTTTTGTACTTCAACTAACTTATCACGTTGCGTTTGCGCTTGTTCCGATTGCGACAACTCCTCGTAGAGACCGATTAGTTTTTCCCTGGTTTCGACCCGGAGTGGTGCTTTCTCGAGCGAAAGCAAAAAGCTCTGGATCGCATCCTCTTTTTTCTTGAGAGCGATTAGGATGTCACCTCTGGAATCATAAAGCCCCGCAACTGCAGGAGCAATACTGATGGCCCGGTCAATCAATTGCAGTCCCTCGTCCAATCGCGGTGGCACTGCCTGCGTATACAACATGGCGAGGCTGTTGAGAGCCAGGGTCATCGTTGGCAGCTCAGCTAAGATAACTTCATAGTCGTTGATCGCACCCCCAATATTCCCTCGTCGAAAGGACGATTCGGCCAACAGCAGTCGAGCGGCGAAGGATGTCCCGGAAGTCGCTATTTGCACACGGAGCGCTTCGATGGTTGCATCGTTTTGTCCGATTCCCAATTGGGAAAGCGCGCTTAGCTCATTTTGTATATCCGTGTTGGTTGGGTCGATGGCGATAGCGGCGTTCAAATACTCCAGGTTCACTTGAACCTGTCCATTGGCTTGCGTGGAGCTCGAGCGGAACTTCAGCCGGAATGCATCGGATGCAGCCCTCGCTATCAACTTCGATTGTGGAAATCGCCTTAAAGCTGCCTGCAATACTTCTAAGGCTCTGTCCACTCGGTCGGTCAATGCATACGCTTGAGCTGCTAGAACGATATTTTCTTCCTGGTTTTCGCTTTTATCTTTTAGCCTCTCGACAAGCATATCGGCCGCATTGGCCGCTTGGGATGGGTTTCCATTTTGGTTGTAGGTTTGGATCGAGTTTAGAAGCAATTTTGGATCGAACTGAGCTGCTCGTTTTAAGTACTCTTGGGATTCCGCCGGCTTGTTTTTTTGTTGGAGTAATTGGGAATAAGCGAAAAGCAATGCTGGTGGAACTTCTTCGCCCGAAGACCCTCGCTTCTCGCCCGAAGTCCCTTGCTTTAAGTGATACTCGAGCGTTTCAATGTTGATGGCTTCGCCTTTTTGAGCTCTCTCCAGGAGGTCCATTGCCAACCACCCATGAGCCTTGGAATATCCGCTGGTTTGAATTGGCGCAATGCTCTCCATGATTTGCCTCGCGCTGCTTTTGCTGCCGTAGCGGGCCATTTGTTGAGCGACATAAAACTTCGCTAGCTTGTTGTTTTGATTTAGCTGTAGCACCCGTCGATAGAGCATGTCGATGAGTTCTGGCAATCGTTTGGTCGACGGATCGGCCTCTGGCTTTTCTGGCGATTCGTCCCCTTCTTTCGCAGGCTCCGTTTTCGGAGGTTCTACTTTCGAGAGTTCAGTGAATGCTCTTTCAGCGTACCACTCGACTTTCGCGCCATCGGAACCCCATTTTCCAATCGCTATGAAAACGCCGAGCACGACAAAAACGAGTGCGACTGGCAAAATCGCGCATACCGCACCCCATCGCCGTGTTCGCCTCCAGTAAGCGCTTAGATCCAGAAACTCACCTGCCAAGTCGACCGGCGACATCCACAGCCCACCGAGAAGCGAAGCCAAGCTATTGGGATCCAACTGTTCCGATTCGGATTGCTTCTTTTTTTTGAAAAACATTGGGTCACCTACTGGGCTTTCTTCAAAACGGCTTCACTTTGCACACGAATTCGCTCGAAGATTTCAAAGTAGAGCTTTCGATTGTTTGCGGTTTCAAGTTCCGTCAATTCGCGTCCAGATTCTAAAAACAATTGGACCTGAAAGTACTTTGTGGAACTGGAGACGATGGGCTTTTGAAGTCGTGTGAAAACGTTAATACGCCCTCCACCTGCATCGCTATCCTTTGCGGTCGGCACTGCCTGCTCATCGAAAAAAGCAAACCATACATACCCGTACAAACCGTATTGGTTTTGCATTTTAAATTCTTCTACGTACAGGTTGTTGTTCCCTGCATTTGCTGGAGGATCCACTGGCTCGACCTTTAAAATCTTCCAACCGTTGGCCTGATAGCCTGCCCAAACCGGACGCCAGCCTTGGAATGGGAAATCGAGAGTTGCAAAAAGCTGACTCCCTTTATCTTCGAATTTCCAAAGGTTCGAATATCGGCCAAGAGGATTGATATCGCTCTTTACAGTTGGGGTAAAACCTGTCATTTTCAAGTTGCCAAACTGAATCGGGAATGCTGATTGTGAAGGAAGTACGGCAGCTTGTTCTTCGCTCATGCCCGTGTCTGCCACGTTGCTCCGAGCGCTCTTGATCGCAACGTACCCAGCAAGCCCGCCCAGCAGAAGACATATCAGGCTTGGGACCCCGATCAACGCTGTTCGGTATCGCAACATGGCGGAAACTGGTTTTGTAGAAGCCGACGGGCTTTCGAGTTCGGGTGACCAATCTTTGGTCTTTGGCCAGGACATCAACAAACGATACAACGCAGTAAGGTTGTTCGATCCTTTGCTGCTGGCAATGGGCTCCAAAATCGCGGCGATTGAAATGTGCGTGAGCAGCAAGCTCGCAACGGCACCTAAAGAGAAAAGGATAGTAGTCACTAAGTATCCCGTTCCGTTTGTTAAGTCAGTAGCATAGTACTCAAATCCAAATGCGACGACGAGAAGCCTTACGATGTTGGCTAGAACGTAGCAAATTGGAACAGCCACCAACGTGGCCAAACCGACAGCAAACGTGCATCGTCTCAATACCACCAAGATCATTCCAACGGCCAAGAGCGCTGCAAGACTATCCGCCCCACCGCAAACATCCGAGAGCCTTATTTTTTTGTCTGAGATCTCCATAAGGTTTCCCTCGACAATGTTGGGAATCCCAACCGCATCTAAAAATCCATTGCATCCCCAGCTTACGACCGATTGGAGGCGGGAATTGATCGAATTGTCGATTGTGCCGGGCGGCGGAACAGCAACTGCAAACAGGCAGCATATCGCAAAGATCCTGGTCCAAGCCGTCTTAGCAAAAGACCCCAATGCCCATGCGAAGATGACGACCACCGATCCGAATTGGACGATCCACGGCGAAAACCAAAACGTGCCGAGCACCGCCAGCCCAATACCCAAGATGGACAGGCAAAGAGCGATGTGAGCTCGAAGCCCAGTTGCCATTCGGGATCCACCGGTACGAAAAAGGAGCCAGGCTCCGATCGCAATCACCAACGGAAAATAAAAATATCGCGGCTGCTGAAATAGCGATTGGGCTTGCAATGCAAGCAGCGGGATCATGCCCAAAAGAGGGAGAAACATTGCCAGTAAAGCAGAAGTTCTGAGATCCTTCTTTTCGGATGAACTAAGCTCTGTCGCGAAGGGATCGCTTTGACCCGCCTGGGGTATGGATTCTGCCGCCAATGATCTATTCATTTTCTCACTCAAATTCGCAAACTAACTCCTTCCGCTAATCCCCGATTTTAGCCTGGACATCACTAAAGCACGAGATATTCCTTGGGATTTCGAAGGATCATCGCCTCAAATTCTCATTTTCCGCGCTAGTCGCAGCTTTGAGACCAGTACAGTTCCTTCAACCGGCATTAGCGTTCTTGTTTTTCCATTTGGCCGCTTCCGACTCTAGGGACGCTAGGGCGGAGTCCACAGAGGCTTGGTCAGCTCGACTCAATTCGGTGAGCCCCCCAAAGCGGCGATCGTAAAAGAGCCGCGAGAACAAATTTGCGTCCAATCGGATCGCATATTCAGCAAGCCTTTCGGACGCTACGTGAAAAAATTCCTGCTGAGTTTGTGCCGGACGTCGCTGCAGTCCAAACCGCTGCAATTGCTTAATGGCTCGATTGTAGAAGTCTATCTTCGAGAGCGAAGACCGGCCAAATGTAGGTCGCAATCGAATCTTGGGAATCCACTTGGGAAACATCCACAGCAACAACCGATAAGCGAGGGCCACCATCGATCCTAGCAGCGTAACGCCTAAAGCTACTTG
>JBBRGW010000164.1:0-8524 GCA_038223525.1 Pirellulales bacterium | reverse complement strand
AAAAGTCAACGCGAGTGATACTTCCTGGGTATCTCCAAACAGGCATTGATGAGATTCGATCCGCGGTAACCAAGCCGATAGAGTGCGGGCCGAAAGATGTTCGCGATCTGCCCATTTTGTTTGGTCGTAAACGATTCAAGGGTGATGATTACGGCCAGTTTTCGATCGAGATCATAGCGGAAATCAACTACGCACCGCGGTTATCCATTGATGAGCTGGCTGCCTATGCGATGAAGCTGGTCAGCGATGGTGCGGATCGAATCGACTTGGGATGTGAGCCTGGGCAAAGGTGGACGAATGTTGCGGAAGCAGTAAGAGCTCTTTGCGATTTAGGATTGTCTCTTTCGATCGACACCTTTGACGCATGGGAAGCTTCTGCGGCCGTCGCTGCGGGAGCAACGCTAGTGCTTTCGGTCAATAAATCCAATCGACAGGTAGCGGTGGATTGGGGATGTGAGGTAGTCGTTGTTCCCGATGAGACGGCTGACTTTGAGCCGAGCCTCTTGGAGACCATCGAGTTTTTGGACAAGCACGATATTCCCTTCCGGCTTGATCCGATACTTGAACCGATTGGTTGTGGCTTTGCAGCTTCGCTGGGACGCTACTTGAGGACGCGAATGATGTTTCCTGAAGCATCGATGCTGATGGGGATAGGCAACCTAACGGAGTTAACCGATTGCGATTCAGCTGGCGTCAACACGATGCTGTTGGGGTTTTGTGAGGAGCAGCAAATCGGTAGCGTGTTAACCACACAAGTGATCCCTTGGGCACAGTCGAGTGTGCGGGAGTGCGATTTGGCTCGTCGATTGGTCAACTATGCCGTCCGCCACAAAATCCCGCCTAAGCACTTCGAAGAGAGGCTAGTGATGCTGCGTGATCCGTCTAGCCCAGGTTATTCGTCGGACACGATTTCAAGTCTTGCAAGCAACATCAAAGACAACAACTATCGAATCTTGGTCGATGACCATGAACTGCATTTGGTTAGCGCTGGAGTTCACGTGCGAGGAACGGACCCTTTCGAGATGATGAAAGAGTTAATGCGATTGCCTGAATCGAGAAATGTCGATGCGTCGCACGCATTCTACCTAGGCTTTGAGTTAGCCAAAGCGCTCACTGCGCTGACACTTGGCAAACGCTACGAACAGGACGAAGCCCTAAGATGGGGTATGCATACTCGTGAAGAAAAACATCATCGGCTCGCAAGAACGCCCAAGCGAGGCAGGCCAACTTAGATGCGCAACACACCGCGTCGTATTAATCGCGACGCGCCACTAACTAGCTAACTAAGCACCAATACAGAAATTTTCTGGTGTAATAAGCCGAGGTTCGCTAGACACAGGTCGTTCGGACAGTTAGTTTCCCGTTTCGTAGTGGAAGAGGCTACGAGTCCCGCAGTTCAGGACTCGTAGCCTCGTCCACTACGGTGTCTAACGCATTCCGCCTGAGGAAGTTTCCCTGGGTTACTTGTCCAGCTTTGCTTAGCTGCGCCGAATTACAATCCACCGACAAAAAGCCAGGGGTTTTTATCGAATCGCGTACCTCGCAAACTTCTCAGAACGCAGGCGCGAGAACCTTTGTGGGTTCGACGGAGTCAACTGGATTGACGGTATTGACAGTGTTGACGGTGTTGACAGTAGGGTTTGTAAGGTCATGAAAAGTGAGAATGACTCTGTCGGCCGAAAGAGCCATAGCCAGATCCTTTATCGTTTGCAAACGCAGTGTGCCGCCGGTTTCTGCCTTGCGAATAACGCGCTCCGAGTACCCCGCGCGCTGACTCAATTCCACCTGGGACCAACGCAACTCCTTACGTCGACGACGAATGGTCACTCCGTTGACTGCCAGTAATTTCGAGTTTGATTTCAATTTTGAGCTCCAAGAACAAATTTGATGGGCCTTGCGAAAATCTCGCCGATTCCAGTTCTTTTTGAACTTCCGTGTTATTAAGACAATCCACAACCGCAGCGTTTGCCCTTCAAAAAATGTTTTGGGTTGGGATGCGACCGGAATTTTGACTGTTTCCGCAACGCGCAGTTCAACTACAATGAAGTCTCGAAAGGGGGCTTTACCCCCCCTTTTAGTTGCGCCCCCATCTCGAACTACGACACCTTGTAATGACAGACGAACCATCGGAATCTTCACTTATCCTGAAACTTAGGACAGGCGACGAGGAAGCGGCATCGATTTTGTGGAATCGCTTCTTTGCACAACTTCTGACGTTGACCCGTGGTCGCTTGCATTCCTCCTCCCGATCAATGGCCGATGAGGAAGATATTGTCTTAAGCGCTATGAAGAGCTTTTGCATTGGAATTCGGGACGGTCGGTTTCCCGAACTTTCTAGCAGAGAGGGTCTTTGGAGATTGCTGCTGACTATCACTCTTCGCAAGTTAGCCGACAAGAAAAACTACGATAGCCGCAGCAAACGAGACGTCGCGAGGTTGCAGAACACCGAAAGTGAACGCGAAACACAGGATGACGAAATTCACGCATTCATCAGCAGAGAGCCCAATCCAGAAGTGGCCGCAGAATGTGCGGAGCAGATAGGCCACCTCCTCGAGTCGCTAGAACACGCGGACTTAAAAAACGTCGCGCTCATGAAAATGGAGGGGTACACCAACATCGAGATAGCTAATGAAGTAAAGTGTAGCATAACCTCAATTGAACGTAAGCTCAGAACCATCCGATCAATATGGAGCCAATCCTAAATGTCCAGTTTGGAAGCCAAAGTTCTTTCTAAGCGAGAGTTGCTCGAAATCGAACGGATATGCGATAGCTTTGAAGGCGAATTGAAGAGGAGTTCATCGGCGCCCGAAATAGCTCAATACATTCTAAGGGCACCGGAATCTATTCAACCCATGGTTCGTTCGGAATTGGAGAGGATACAGGCGGAATGGAGTATCGATTCGCCGACGCAGCGGCGAGCGGACTCGACACATGGCAGACGGATAGCGGCAAGAGCAGGAGCGTCCGTTGCACTCAGTCAGTCTTTTCTCGATAGCAGGATTGGTCAAAGGTTTGAGTTCTTGGATTTACTGGGTCAGGGAAGTTCGGGGTGCGTTTGGAAAGCTTTCGACAAGCATCTGAACCGCTTCGTTGCGATCAAACTGCCGCACTCGGATCTTCCGTCGCATACAGACCATTTTGTTCGAGAAGCTCGCGCTGCATCGAGACTAAAGCATCCGAATATTGCGACGATTTTGGAGGTAGGTCAGGAAAGCGAATACTGTTTTTTATTGAGTGAATTGGTGGAGGGTGGATCGCTCGCTGATCGACTAACGCGCGCGCAGCTAACCAGGTCCGAGTCTATTGATTTGCTGATCGAGGTTGCGATCGCACTCGAGTACGCGCACGCTAGGGGGATCGTGCATAGGGATTTGAAGCCGCACAACATTCTTTTGGGCGATGATGGAACGACTAAGCTTGTCGATTTCGGATTGGCCAAAGACTCTAACGATCACGACGCAACGATCACACAAACTGGTGCGCTATTGGGCACTCCGGCTTACATGTCTCCAGAACAAGCCGATGGGAGCAAGGGCACTCCGCAATGCACAACGGACATTTACTCGCTAGGAGTGATTTTTTATCAGCTTTTGACCGGCGATGTTCCCTTCCGAGGAAACCCGCAGATTGTGCTTTTTCAATTGCTGCATGCGGATCCATTGCCACCGAGTCGATCGGATAGCAGTCTACCTGCCGAACTCAACACGCTCTGTTTGAAGTGCCTAGAAAAGAAACCCGAACATCGCTTTCAAACCGCAACGGAACTCAAAGAGGAGCTTCTTCGATACCGTGATGGGCACCCGATTCGTTCCAAGCCTGCTTCCTTTTTCTTTGCCGCAAAAAAGTGGGTTTCAAGGAATCGTCGTCTTTCCCTTTGGATTGCTGCGACTTGGCTTTTGTTGATTGCCACGGCAACTGTTTCTACCATATCCGCCGTGGCGGTCGGGCGCAGTTTGCAAAGCGAGCGCGAGGCCAGGCAAGATACGCAAAACTCGATCGATTTGACCTTAGACGTACTTGGGTTGTTTGAATCGATGATGCAATCCTCTGATCCTCTGAACGCTCTTTTGATGGGTAGCGGAACTGCAAAAGTTGGGAATGTACAGCCGCCTATAGCTAAATCGCAATTGGATAGTGTCACCGAGCGTTTAAATAAACTGAACCGTCAGCCGATCATAAAAGCGAGATTGCTTGACATGGTGGCGAACGTTTACCGTGCTTCTGGCAGGTTCGACATCGCACGAAAGCTGCTTGATGAAGCGAAATCAGCGAGAAAATTGGTTGGGCTCACTGGATTGGCCAACAGTATCCCTACTCGCGACTACATGCTGAGCGCTTTTTACGACGGTTGGCTCGAACATGACCAATTCAATTTGCCGTTGGCCGAGGCCAACTACCGAATGGTTTTAGACAGATTGCCCGCCGACAATATCCGCGAGAATCAACTATTACGGGCTGATGTGCTGTTTCAATTGGGTCGAGTACTGCTCGACGATGGGAAGCCGAATGATGCGACCCCGTTTATGCAGGAATGCTTGGATTTACGAATTCGTCTTTTGCCAGACGATGCGTCTTCTACCAAGGCAGCCAGTATTGGGCTGATTTTGAGCAAGTACCAGCGGATCGATAGTGTGCCATGGATGGACCTCCTCGAGATTCTCGACGGAAATGATTCCTTGTCTGGACCTGTAGCAGAAATAGTCAAGTGCTACTTGGCGTGCGAAACCAATCGGACGCTTAAGAACTACGTGCAAGCTGGCAAGAGCTATGCGATCGTTCAAGAGAAGATTAGAAATTTTCTGCCCACGAATCATCCCATTTCGCTTTTTGCTTTAGGGGACTACGCAGGTTTTCTATTGGAGAGTGGTAACTATCGCAAAGCAGAAGTAGTCGCAAAGGAGCTGTTTGAACTTGCCGACAAGATTTGTCCAACTCACAAAAAGCTGATCGATGCCAGATCGGATTTTGCTTTTGAGCTGATGAGCGCATTGAACTTTGAGGATGCCGGCCGAAATTACGAAAATGTTTTTCGCCAGCAGTTGGGTATGCAGAAATTCCCAGAACAGGCGCACTATGGTCTAGCTTGGTGCAATCTTGAGCTCAAGAGGCCAGAGGTCGCGTTGGAACACGCCGAAGCTCTATGGGGAAATCTGGCGAATAAAACAGCATCGCAGGTAGCATGGTGCGCACATACCTACGCTCGAACCCTTCAAGCGACTGGGCAAGTTGAAAAGGCAAAAGAGGTCGATGGTGTCGCTCTAGATGAGGCCAAAAAAGAGTTGCATTTCCCGACCGATGCCCTTGGATTAGAACGAATGGCTCGAATCCATGAGCACCATGGCGAGCTTGAGAAGGCAGAGAAATTGTTTCGCGATGCAGTAGCAGTTGAACGCAACAGCCGTCCCAAAACACATCCTCGCCTCGCTGATCGGCTAGAATCTCTCGCGAAGCTTTTGTCAAAGCAGAAAAAAACCGAGGAAGCTCGCGTTCTCCTAACCGAATCGCTTGAAATCCGTGAGCATTCGTTGCCTGAGCGGGACCGCAGAATTGAGCACAACAAACGACTGCTCGAGTCGATGTAGAGAAACACGTTGCTCGCCTGTCGCCGAACACTCGGTGGTCGAAAATTGAATAACCCCACGAGTGAGCGAATATTGCAGTCAGCCACCCGCTCACGCGTCGGATAATCAATTTTAGCTAGAGGACTTCTTCGGTTCGAATGCTGAAGGTCTCCAATCGATTGGCTCCAAACGAGGTGGTGATTGCGACGTCTGCTGCATCGCGACCACGCGCGACGAGTACTCGGCCGATTCGAGGCGTGTTGTTCCGAGCGTCAGCAGGATACCATTTGCCACCTAGGTACACCTCAAACCATGCGCTGAAATCCATCGGATACGGTGCAGCAGGGACGCCGATATCACCAAGGTAACCCGTGCAGTAACGAGCGGGAATGTTCAGGCATCGACAAAAAGTGATAGCCAGATGCATGTAGTCCCGACACACTCCCGTCTTGCCCTTGTACGCTTCTAACGCAGTCCGCGTCGCGCTGGCTTGCATATAATCAAAGGCGATATGCGCGTTCACGAAATTGCAGATCGCTTGCACTAAACTCCAGCCTGCGGGTACTTGGCCAAACAGAGTCCATGCGATCTCACGAAGTTCTCCATCGACCTCGCAGTACCGACTGGCCAGCAGAAATAGCAACACCTCGTTTGGCAGGTCCTGCGGTTTATGCTGCAAAGCGCCCCATCCCAACTCGTCCGGCTTGCCGCTATCCTCAACCACCGAGTCGTTAAAAAAGGTGGATCGACCAGCGCCAACAAGAACCCGACTGCATCGATTTCCGTAGAGGTCTGTATAGGGTGCAATAGGGACGGGGGGTTCCACCCGCAACTGCCCAGCGGACCGCACCTTCGCGTCTAGTGAAGGGTGCGTGCTGAGCATCAAGATCAATGAAGTAGGTGCAGGATAATGGAACGCGATTTCAAAACCGACCCGAATGAACATTACCTATCCTTAGGTCAGACTGCGACCAAAACGAGCATTTACAATTCAATTGACCGGATATCATAGGAGCCAAGTTGACACAAAGCGATGGTTTCGATCCGGAATTTTTCCGTGGATTTTTCCATTCCTCAAGGAATTCTCAAAATGTCGCAGGACGAAACTTGGTGTTTTTCCTACGGGAGCAACATGTCAAAACAGCAAATGCTTTCGCGAACGGGTTCGGTCCCAAGGTCGGTCGCTGCCAAATTACCAGACTATAGACTCGCTTTTCGACGCGTACTCGATGGAGACCAAGTGTACGCAACGATCGTTCCAAATATCGGAGCGGCAGTCCAGGGTGTAGCGTATGGGTGTAGCCAACATGTAATGCGCCAACTGGATAAGTTCGAGGGGGTTGCTGAGAATTGTTATCGGCGGGCAAAAGTTCGTGTGACAACGATTGACGGCCATGACTTGGATTGCATCGTTTACATTGGAGAATCGTTTTTAGAGGACGATGAAAGCCCAGATGATCGCTACTTGAATTTGATCCTTACCGGGGCCGCAGAGCATCAATTGCCACCAGGCTATATCGATTCAATTTCCAAGCTTGCAGCAGGTCGCTCTTTCCCAGAGTGACCTCTATATGCATTGGCGGATCAAAGCGTTTCGGGCATTTCGCATGCGCCATTGCTGCATTGATACAACATCAATGAATTCTCTTTGGGTAGGCGCCGGCCCGCGATCCAATCGGACAAGGCTGTACCCGCAAGTGAGTTTGCCGCTTGCTCATCCTCGATCGAAAGAAAGACAATGGAACGTGGTCTCAACTCTGCGAATGCGTGTGTCCTGGCTCTTTCCATTGCTTCTGTGTTGCGAGCGATGTAGACCAGTTCAGTACTCGGACCGACGAAGTGGTCGAGTGCAAGGAGCATTTGCGAAACGGAACCAGGCGAATGGTGCATCAACGTGGCCGCTTGCTGAAGTGTTTCCTCAGCCAAGACAAACATCGATTGGGAGTTTGTTAGTTGAGCCAGCTTGACCAAAGCGGTTGCGGCCATCGCATTGCCGCTCGGTACGCTTCCGTCATGCTGGTCCTTGAACCTTGCAATCAATACTTCCGAATCGGCGGCAGTAAAGAAAAACCCGCCGCGTTCGTCCCGAAACTGGGAGACCATTACGTCCACGAGCGCGCACGCTCGAGCGATGTAGGCAACGTTTCCTGTGCACTCAAAGAGTGTCACCAAAGCGACCGCCAGATAACTGTAGTCTTCAAGAAATCCATCGATTTCCGTTGTCCCATTGCGCCAAGCGTGCAGCAAGCGACCATTCTCGATGGTCATCGAGCGGTGAATAAACTCCGCAGCGGACTCGGCTGCTCGGATGTACTTTGGAATCGAAAACACCGCTCCAGCCTTTGCCAAAGCGGCAATCATCAAGGCGTTCCATGAGCAAAGTACTTTGTCATCCAGGCCAGGCCATGTGCGAGCTTTGCGAACTTCGAGCAGTATGTTTCGGCATTGTGCTAGTTCGTGCGAAAGCGTGGCGAACGCTATACCGAGCCGCTCTGCGATCGCGGCCAGTGGCTCAGGATGATGCAGGATGTTCTTCCCTTCGAAGTTGCCTCCGAAAGTAACTCCGTAGGATTCGCAAAACAGATCCCCTCGTTCCATTCCAAGTTGCTCGAGGATCTCTTCTCGTGACCAAACATAGAACTTTCCCTCTTCGCCTTCACTGTCTGCGTCGCGAGTGCAATAGAATCCACCTTGTGGGTCCGTTAAGTCCTCGAGGACATAGTCGAGCGTTTGGCAAACCACCTCGCGATATCGCGAGTTTTTGGTCAACAGATACCCATCGGTGAATGCGCTTGCTAAAAGTGCATTGTCGTAGAGCATCTTTTCAAAGTGAGGCACAAGCCACTTGTCGTCGACACTGTACCTAGCAAAGCCGCCACCCAAGTGATCGTAGATCCCGCCTGCGGCCATGCAATCAAGCGTCTTGGTAATGATATGAAGCCGCTGCTCATCGGGTGCCCGAG
>JBBRGW010000163.1:0-8527 GCA_038223525.1 Pirellulales bacterium | reverse complement strand
AGAAGAAAACTCTTCCGAAAAAACTTCAGTCTCCTTGATAACCTCAAGTCAACTTCAATACAAGCTATCTCAATCCGAAAACTTGTAAAATTCATTAAAATCCTCAAACTCAACCCATTCGCATCGAGTTAACTTATTTTGCATCCTTAGCAGGGGCTTTGTTTAAGCTCCCTTCACGATTGAAACTGCCGTCTCGGTTCATGAAAATTGGCGATACTCTACCGTTGGTCGAGCTTTGCGAGGTTGAAGACTTGTAGTCCAAAACCTTGGGCTGCATCGCAGTCCCCAACGCGGAAACTTCACTGCCTGAGCTTCTCAACCACCCCATCAATTTGTCCAGATTAATTCGGGTGATTCCCAGGGACTTGGCTTCCGACTCCAGTCCGCTACGTTTTTTCGCATTGGACTTATCCACGGAAGCCAACTCATCCACGTTGGACTTGAAATCTTCTCCAACTACCATCCAACGCGTATCGACGCTCAATTGGCCAACAAGAATTCCCTCTGGCGTGAGGTCCGCGGTTACCTTACCACCGCTTTGCTCAATCAGAGCCTTGACGGTATTCCGGTCATCCTTTCCATCTCCGTTGAGATCCATTTTGCCAACCAGTGCAAATTCAACGACCTTGTTCGGCTGCCACGCTGGGGAATAGATGGAATCTCCGCTGAGAATAATCGACGCTTTGCCTGGAACCACTTTGCAAATCGAAAGGTTCTGTTCAATGACTCGAATGACTTCGATGGATGCTTTCGGTTTTGCGTCTGCGACTCGGCTTACATCCGAACCAATAACCCCAAATATCACCCCGGGCTTGAGGTTGTGCGATTTTCCAAGACTGATGTAAACCAGATCGCCGTCGGCACCGCTGGCAACATTGATTACTTTCCCTTGGACATACTGAAAGTCTTCGCCTTGGATATCGTTCAATTTGCTCGAAAGTGCTGCCAGCTGCACCTCCATTTTTCCAATCTTTTCTTTGGCTAGCTCATTGTTCTGGGCGAGATCTGCATTCTTCTTGGTCATCTGTTTGATCAAGGCCATTTTGTCCGCTTCAATCTTGGAAATCCTGTCCTCCTGCGCCTTGATTTTTTCCGTGTATTCGACCAAATCCTTTTCACGTTTATTCGACATCTCATCGGCGAAAAGTTTTGCATCGTCTGAGGATTTGGTCACTTGGGTGAGCTTGGTGTCAAACTCGTCTTTTAGCAAAAGTTCTCGTTGCCCTGCGGATGCCATCTGCATGTTTCGCGCCCGCAATTCTTGCACCAACAGGTCCACGAGATTGGTGTAGTTTCTGTCCGTGGCGCTGGTTCCCATCAAAGCCATATTGTCGTTGTACTTCTTAAGCGAGCTCTTTAGCTCCTCGTCATTGGCAACCTGACTGACCATGGATTCAAATTCAGCTTGTGTCTGAGGCTTTCCAACCCCAAGCATGGCCTGCAGAATTTGCTTGCGGTTGTTTTCTTCTCGCAATGCGGATTGGGCTTTTTGTTCTTTCTCGACCGCAGCGAGAACTGCTTTTTCGTTGGTTCCTGAAGAGAAAAGCACGAACGCCAGCGCTCCGAGGCAGGCGAAGCTGACAATCGACATGACCGTGACGTAGGCTTGCCAAACATAAACGTTGCGATCGCGAGCCATAAATACCTCAAAACACAGAAGAGACGTATCGATTGAAAATGTGGACGGGACCCAACGAGCATTAGTTTTCCCCGGACCGCTACCTAGCATCCTAAATCCCGGCAGCACAGCCGTCAAACATTCTCCCGTCTGTCTTCGCAAATTCCTCCAAACAAGTACTGCAATCTGCAGATCTTGATCCAATCCATTTTTCTTTCTAGCGGCGGCTGGACAGATTGTTCCTCATTTGGCGGTTATAGGACCTGTTGACTGCAGAACTTTGAAAACCGATTTCTTGCTCGCAACTTAAGCCGGTTTGAACTACTATTCAACTCAGGACTTTTCTTGTCTTCACCGAGCGCATTTCATGAAATCCCCAAACGCTGTTCCTCGATTACGTTCTATTTTGGCGGTATGCGTTATTGCTGCATCCAGCCTAATCCTTCCAGAAGCGACGGTGGAAGCCGACCAGGGAGACTTGGCCTCGGTCGGGTTGACAACATTCTGGGAAGCAAACGTTGGTGGGGTGCCGCTCGCGAACGGCCCAAGAAGCTTCGTGATTTGGCCGCATACTTCCGAAAAGCGAGAGTATGTTACTGTCCGTAACGGAGGCCGAGTCATCGAACGAATAAATGGCAGTGAAATTGACCTAAAGGCGATCGAAGAGGCAATCACTCAAGGCGAAAAACTCGCTAAACCTCCAACCATCGGTCTCGAGGGAGCAAAGGCGAAAGCAAGTAAGCTCGTTGCTACCTACAAAACGCTAGGCAGGACCTTGGAGATGGAACCGCATAGCCAACGACTTGTTTATGTCATTTCTCTCGCTTCCAATGGAATCCTCGAAACAATCGACGCCGAAACAGGTGGCTTGATTTGGAAAACCGAGGTCGGGAAATCGACTTTGCCTATGTTTGGCCCCGGTGTTTCTGATGAGTATGTCGCCGTCACCAACGGCAACCAACTCTTTGTGTACGAATTGGCAACTGGCAACGCAGTGATGATGCGAACACTTGCTTTTACGCCAACGTCTGCACCCTCGGTCGTCCTGGGCAAAGCAATCGTACCGTCTGTCGATGGCCGGTTGGTTTCCTACGATATCAAGAGCAAAACGATCGCTCCAGCGATCCTTCGAAGTGGCATTGAAAACCGTTTAGGTGCAACGATTTCAGCGAACCATCAATTTCTCGCATGGCCGACCGGGGATAAGCTGGTTCTGGCTCGCATGGAAAAAAATGGTATCGAAAATAGCGTGAAGAAAGCGGATAACATTCCCCGATTATGGGCGTCAGCTAGTGTCAGCGAGAAAATTGTTAGTCCAGCCGTCGCAACCCAAGATGGATTCCTCGCTTCTAGCAGCAACGGTACTGTAATGCATTGCTCCTTGGCACGCGAAGGTACGCTGCTCTGGAAAACACGTTTGGCCGTCCCTATTTCTCAATCGCCACTCGTAAACAAAGACCTCGCCTTCTTAGTCAGCGAAGATGGCTTTCTCTTTGCCCTCCGCATTTCCGATGGTTCCGATGCCTGGGGGCATCAACCAGCAAACATTAAGAACATGATCGCTGTCGGCAAGAAAAACATCTATGTCAAAGATGCACGAAACACCCTCGTCTCAATCGACTTGGCAACAGGGCTTGAATCAACTCGAACCAATACGATCTTGCCTAGCGTCGTCCCCAACTCGATTTCCGATCGACTCTTTTTAGTCACCAGTCAGGGCCAAGTGACCTGCCTCCGAGAAACAGATGCGACCGTTCCCAGTTTCTCGACCGATTTCGAAGTGACTACTAAAACTGCTCCGCCAACTGCATCGAAACTCGATGAAGACAAAAAGAAACCTGCGGATATGGACGCCGAGGCGAATCCGTTCGGTGAAGGAACTACCGAAACTGCCGGCAACCCTTTTGACACAGGCCCCTGAGCCCAATTCAGGAAGGGAGAAACCGACCCGTTACCGAAGCGGGATTTTTTTGCACGGCGTCCACCGTCCCTTCTGCAATGATCGTCCCGCCCAGCGGACCCGCCCCCGGGCCTATCTCAATCAGGTGGTCCCCCGCGCAGATTATTTGTTGATTGTGCTCGATAACCAATACGCTATTGCCCGAATCGATGAGCATATCGATGCACTGCAATAGCCTCTCCACGTCGCTGAAGTGCAATCCGGTGGTGGGCTCGTCTAACACAATTAACTTCCCTTTGGCTTTGTTTGACTCGCCACCTCGGCTTCCGAAATCCAGTTGACTTGCAAGTTTGAGTCGCATCGATTCACCCGCCGACAAACTCGACAAACTCTGCCCCAATGGCAAATACCCCAATCCAATTTCCATCAATGGTCTTAGCTTTTCCTGGACCTTGGCATTGCCTCGAAAAAACGCATGCGCTCTCTCAATGGACATCATCAGAACCTCCGCGATGCTCATGTCTCGCAATCGTACTTCCAAAACTTCCGGTCGAAAACGTTTGCCATCGCAGTCGGTACATAACAACTGAACGTCAGCCATGAATTGCATATCGACAGTCGTAAACCCCAGGCCGTCACACGTTGGACACCTCCCCATCTCACTGTTGAAACTGAAATGCCCAACTTCGAATCGCCTCGCCTTTGCATCCGGAGTCTCTGCATACGCTTGGCGGATATCATCCAGCGCCTTTGAATACGTTACGGGACTGCTGCGCAACGATCGCGGTATCGGACTCTGATCAATGGTCAAACAACCGATGATCCGCTCGGCACCATCAAGACCGGAATAGGGCAATCCCGCATCAGCTTGCGGATCAAACGCTCTTTCCAATGCGGGACAAAGTGTATCCAAGACTAATGTGCTTTTGCCCGATCCACTTGGGCCGATCACCACTGTCAAACAATTTAACGGAATACGAAGTTCATCCACTCGAAGATTTCTACCGCTCGCCCCTCGCAAGCCAATCCAGTTTTGCCCAACCGATCGATGGCTACGATGCGAATTACGTCTTCCGCTTAAGTAGTCGCCTGTAACACTTGAACTCCGCATTAAACCTTCAGGCGTCCCATTGAACATAACTGTCCCGCCGAGCTCGCCTGCATAGGGACCAATCTCAATAATCCGATCTGCGATTTTCATCAATTGAGGCTCATGCTCTACCAGGATTACCGTGTTACCACGATCCCGCAGTCCCAAAATTGCCTTGGCCATCTGCTCGGTATCCTGTGGATGCAAGCCTACAGTAGGCTCATCGAAGACATACAGCATGTCCACTAAGCTGGAACCTAAAAGCGTTGTCATCATGACCCGCTGCGCTTCACCGCCACTCAACGTATGCAGCGGTCTCGCAAGACAAAGGTACCCCAAGCCAACCGATCGCAAATACTCCAATCTCGCTAGCAACTGCCGCTCTGGCTCCGCAACCACGTACCGTGATCTGGCTTCACCAGCAAGCATGAAACGCGCGGACTCGCTCGATGTTGATTCACCATCAACACCTTTCGATATCAACGACATCGCTCCACTTGCCGAGCAACTAGTCATGCTTTGGCTAACTAATCGATACAACTCATCGATTGATTGATCGCATAATTGCGCAATGGAACTTCCGAATAACTTGTAAGCTAACGCGCCCGGGTTGAGTCGCTGCCCATTGCAATTTGGACACAATGAGTATGTTCTCCATCTCGCCAAAAAGACTCGTACATGCATCTTGTATTTCTTGCGTTCCAGCCAAGCAAAAAAGCCATTAAGTCCTCCAAACTTGCGATCAGCCACCCCCTCTTGAATCAGTCGCCATTGCTTGGCTGTCAGTTTCGATACAGGCACATCCATGGGAATACGATATTCGGAAGCGATACTGCGCAACTCGTCTAATTCGTGACTATACGCAGGCGTGCGCCAGGCCGCGATTGCTCCCTCGCTTAAGCTTAACGACGCGTCTGGCACCACTTTCTTCATATCGATCGCGACGACTTCCCCAAAGCCCTCGCATGCGGTACACGCCCCAATGGGACTATTGAAACTGAATAGACGCGGCTCGCTAGCTGGGTAATCGATTTTGCAATACTCACATCGAAGCGAACTCGAAAACCGATGTACGGCAAACATGGCGTTGTCGATCTTTTGATATTCGACGTTATTGCCCTCTGCTCGGATTGAGGATTCCTTTGTTTGGACGAGTACGACGGTGCTTGCATCGTCCGTGTGCTCGAAAACCGTTGCCATCGATTGCATCAATCGGCTTGTGTCTTGCCCAGCCCCAACATTCAGCCGATCGACCACCACGTAAGCTTGGGCTACACTGCCGAACTCACTCGCTGTCTTGGTTCGATCTTCATCTGCGAGATGGATGGTTTGCCCATTGGCAATTAGGCGAATAAAGCCGGAGGTCTGCAAGTGGAACAAGATTTCCGACAAATGGCTTTTCGTTTCCCAGTGGATTTCAAAGCACACCATCGCGCGAGCATCGTCCAAACGACCTAGAAAATCGCAAACAGTGCGCGGGTTGTGCGGCTCGACTGGACGTTCGCATTGGTAACAGCGCAGTTCCCCTCTATTTGCAAAATAAATACGAAGGTACTCAAGGATTTCACTGGCCGTTCCGACAGTACTCCGATTGTTGCGGACTCGCAATTCGCGAGTGCTCGCTATGGAGGGAGGCAAGTTGGTCAACGAATCAAAGGAAGGCTTTTCGATACGCTGCAGGAACTGACGGCTATACGCAGAGAAACTCTCGATGTACCGCCTTTGCCCCTCGGCGTACAAGGTATTCAGGGCTAACGAAGTCTTTCCGCTGCCGCTCACCCCGCAGATAACCGTGAGTTGCCCAATGGGAAAGTCGAGGTCGATCCCCTTTAAGTTATGCTGCTTACCTCCTCGCAACGACAGGGTGCGAACTGGCTCAACCAACGTTTGTGTTCCTCTGCATTAACGCGTACCACCTCAGAATTCAACACGGCAGTTGCCCATTACCAAGATCGGATCAGTGCGTTCGAATCATTGGGAATCTTGGAATGGAACGCCGCTTGCCCTCAAGTCCAAAAATCCTAAATTAGCTCTGTCCATGCGCCTTCCGCTTTAGTCTACCAAGCCTAGGTTTACCTTAAACACCAATTCCCCTTCATGGCTAGGTTTTCTGATCCGAGAGAAACCTCCCGCAATTCGTTGTTACAATGATCAGGAAGTGGTCGCACGATCCCGTTTTCAAATTGGTTGCCCCAACCCGAGAAGAAAAAAATTCATGAGTAGTTCCTCCTTGCCTTCTACAACGCCCGCCGAACTATCGAACCCAGGCGAAAATCGGGGGCCGCACAAAATTCGAATCTATAGCCATTCCTCACTCCTATATTGGTGGCCGGTTTGGGTTGTTGGCTACATCATGGCTGCGATCACCGCTTACCAAGGAAAAGAAGTCGAGCTTGGCGAGGGTGTTGGCAAGTCGCTAGTGCATGCTAGCAGCAACCTCGGCTTGATTTTCTTTGTGGTGCTTTTTCTAGTCATCCTAGTGACAAACTACTCTGTCCGAGGCCTTGCGTCTGGAATTGTCATTATGGGCTTGGTCCTGACTTTTGTCCTGCTTCTCTACTTCGATGTTTGGGAGTCCGTTTTCGGATGGTTCCTCAGCCACAAGATTTACCTAAATTTGGGAGCCTATTTGTGGATTTCGACTGTATTGTGCGTGATGTGGTGTCTGGTCGTGTTTGTTTTGGATCGCTTTAGCTATTGGGAGATCGATCCTGGCCAACTGACTCGCGACTCCCTCTTAGGTTCAGGATCCAAAAGTTACAACACACAAGGCATGACACTTGAGAAACACCAAGACGATCTGTTCCGTCACTGGTTGCTCGGACTCGGTTCGGGAGACCTACAGGTCATGACCTCCGGTGCAAGCCGAGAGCAAATCGACATCCATAACGTTCTATTCGTTGGGCATAAAATCATTGCAATGCAACGACTGATCTCCGAAGTGCCTGAAGAGTAACGCGGATGGGCGCTAATGGCAGGAGGGCTTTGGTCGCGGGAGAAAGGCCTAGAGAAGGCTTCTCCTGACCTATGCTTCCCTACCGACAATGACCAAACACATATCGTCTTCCTGATCGCAACCGACAATATGTTTCGTGACCCTATCGATGATCTCGTTACCAGCCCGCTGTATATCTCCCGCGCAGTCAGCCACCTGCTGTCGGACGCGATCGATTGAGAATTGCGATCCCTGCGAATTGGGAGCCTCAAAAATCCCGTCGGTGTACAACGTCAGTGATTCACCCGGCTGGATATCCACTTCGAATGCGTCGAAAGGGATATCCGACATAATGCCAAGCGGCAGTCCGCCTAGCTCCCCGCCAGGTTCTTGAATGGACGCATCTTGCATCCGCATGATCGGGGGCATATGACCTGCAAGCACGATCGATGCCTTATGTGCGACGTAGTCCAAAACAATGACCGCCATCGTAATGAACTTCTCTACTCCCAAGGCCGTGATGCGATCATTCAGGGTTGCGAGAGCGATACGAGAGTCGGGAATCGTCGCGAATGCAAATCGGCATTCCGCCGATAGCTTGGCCATAAACATTGCCGCAGCAACTCCGTGTCCAACAACGTCTGCGATGACGATTGCGATTCGATTGTCGTCCAGCTCGATGTAGTCGAAGTAATCACCGCCGATTTGCTGAGCGGGATTATAATATTGAAAAAAAGTGTAGCCAGGAATCTTGGGGGTTGCTTTGGGAAGGAAGGCCAACTGCACTTGGCTAGCAAGTTGCAGGTCTTGTTCAACAAGTCGCTTCTCAATCCGCTCTTCATGCAATTGGGCGTTCTCGATTGCGATTCCGGCTTGGTTGGCGACCCCGACGAGGATTTCGAGGTCTTTGCTTTCGAATCCACCCTTCTGCTGAATCGTGTCGATCTGAATGGCCCCAATCGCCTCCCCTTCGCTGTTCAAAAG
>JBBRGW010000162.1:0-8539 GCA_038223525.1 Pirellulales bacterium | reverse complement strand
GAGTCATTGGCCGCAGCATCACCGGACTCTGAACACAGGCAAAGGCAAGGGAGGAATCCAAACAATAGATTGGTTACGTTGTGTGCAAAACGAAAGCTTAGGTTCATGTCCGGTTGCGTGGGTTAAAGGTAATGAGTTCGAGTCGAATATTGTAACCGAGGAGCGCAAGGCAATCCGCGGAATGACCGTCTGCGAACACTCGGAGGTCGGTTTTTCGCAGGGAATTTCAAGGACCATAAAGATACAAATTACCGCTTTGCACCTAGGGTCCAACAATAGCGTGCACCCGCAAGATGAGATTGCCCTCTTCGGAATCAGACGCATAACCACCCGATTCCTCTTTGGTGAACAATCTGCCAAGTAGGAGGCAGTTTAATCCTCGCGATTCCAACGTAGCAGTCGCTGCATCCAATGGCCTAGCATCCGATGTCCACGTGTCCGGCATCCACGCATCCGGAATCCACGCATCCGGAATCCACGCATCCGGCATCACTTCGATTGGGATCTGAGCAGTTCCGTATTGCCATTTCTCTTTCAACGTCCAACGAGCGTTTTCGTTCCGCTTATTGTTTCGTCCGATGGGAACCACGGTCGCAACAAAATCGTTCGGGAGTGAAGGAGCAACACCCGGCCATTTTCCGAGCGCACCGTATTGAATCACAATCGGGATTTTGGCGTGCGCAAGAATCTCTCGGGCGAGTGTTGCGATTTCTTTTTTCCAAACCACTGCCGACCTGCCCTTGAGGTCTGCGGACGATTGAGCGAGCCGTTTGATTTCAGAGCAGTATTGACCAACCATTGCCGCTTGGTTTTCTTTGGGGGTTGAACTCCAGTCCTGCTGCAGCTTTCGCAAATTCGCAATCGTTTCTCTGATCGGCGGACCGGCCGCAATGGGGACTTGGGCGGCCTCAGTAGCAGGCCGTTCCGAGGTGGGGGTTTGATTCGCACCAACGGGGGAGTTTTCGAACGGATCCGATTTATTTTCTTTGCTGACCGACGGCAAACGCTTGGGTGTAGCTAGCGATGCGCGGGTATCGCGACGAGCAAAGCCACTCGGCAAATTACGAAGTTTTTCTGGAACGACCCACGGAATATATGCTGCAACGGCGGGACCTGTCGTGCCGATATCTTGGCCGAACCCGTACCACATGATTATCGTTGCAATCGGAAAAGCGGCCAAGCCACCAAGAATTGGCGGGACGATCTTTCGTAGCGCGGAGGATTCCTTCGAACGGCGTTTGGGAATCGAGGGCTCCAGGACGCTCCAGTCCAAGCTTTTTTCCTCGGCTTCGACATCTTCCGTCTCTTCCGTTTCCAATTCGAGTTCCATCGGGGGATTCGGGTCGCCAGAGTCTCCATTCCAAAAGTTCTCTGCACCGCAATTTTCACAGCGAGAGAACTCCCTCACCCGTTCGTTCTCCAAAGGCTCGGGGACAGAGAGTTGGTTTCCACAACCTTTGCAAAGGAAATACTGCCGCATTGGAAAACGCCGAAAAGGATGAATACGGTTTCGTTTGAGCGGGGAGGCCGCATCCACTAATTAAAGAATAGCAACGAGTTTTTTGAAATGCATGGGGAAAGCAGCCAAAAGATTGCTGGATTTGCATTTTGAATTGAAATTGGCACGGTACGTTAGCGGAAAGAGACTTGGCTGATGGGAGAATTTGGAACATACTCTGTGAATGACGGCTGTTAGTTAGCGGTAAGAATTGTTCTCTTCGCCGCACTTCCCACCAAATCGACATCAACACGATTCCCTCCTAATATGCTTTTCCGTAACGCACGTCTCGGTACCGTTGCCATTATTGCCTTGGTATTGCTCCGTTTTGTAGTCGGCTTTCACTTTTATATGGAGGGGACGGCCAAGGTTCGAGAGGGTGGATTCTCGTCGACCGGTTTCCTGTCGACGGCAAAAGGCCCGCTTGCGAAATCCTTTCAGTCGATGGTTCCCGACTTCGATGGGCAAATTCGCTTGGACACCGGCAAGGACAAGAGCAAACCGGATTCGAGGGACGACTACAAGAGCGGTGCATTGAGCGAAGCGTACGCAGGCTTTGCTGCCGAGGCAGCGAAAGTGTATCAATTCACTGAAGAGCAGAAGGCTGAATCCGCAAAGGTGTTGGAAGACGCTCGGAAATTGCTTGTCGAGAACTTCAAGAACTGGTCCACTCAAATCGAGGAATATAAAAATAGTATTCCGCGAATTGCTCTCTTGGAAAAAGATGAAATGAGGACCAACGTTTCGTCCATGCGGAGGCAACGGGACGACATCGAGGGCAAATGGAAAGCTCTTGTTCGACCTGTCTTGAATGACATCGATAAGATTAGTTATGAAATGGAAACAAGAATCAATGCTTTGGCCACTGAGCAACAGTCCGTGGTCGACGAGAAGAAATTGTATGTGAGCTTCAAACTGCCTAGTAGCTCACCCATCGACGTGAAGCTAATCGATAAGATCATCCCGATCTTTGACATGAGCGTTGGGATTTTGCTGATGTTGGGACTGTTGACCCCGCTAGCGGGTTTGGCGGCTGGGATTTTTTTGGCATCGGTCGTTCTCACGCAGTTTCCAGGCAGTTACGGTTCGCAGCCGACATACTATCAGGCGATCGAAATGCTTGCCTGTTTCGTACTGGCTTTTGCCGATGCGGGGCGTTACGCTGGGTTGGACTTTTTCCCATGGAGTTTTTGGAACCGAAACAAATCGAATTCCGAAGACTAAACTTTGCTGGCAAAAAGACTTGCCTTGCTTCCAATAATATTTAAACACAAAAACCATTAGTATCAAATTTCGGTAGGAGTATTCCAAATGAAACCATTGAGTGCAGAAGATCGAACCATCGGTAAGGGCAACTTCGATGAAGCGGTCGGTTTCACCCGACGGGAATTTTTGCAGGGAGTCGTTGCCGCGGGAGCCGTATCGGGAGGCGGTCTTGGTGCAATGTACTTCGGGTACGAAAAGGTCAAGAATCCCGTGCGTATCGGAATCATCGGTACTGGGGATGAAGGAAACGTTTTGATTGGAGGCTGCACACCAGACTACGTTCAGGTAGTAGCGATAGCAGACATCCGACCTTATAGCATTTATCGAGCATTCCACGGCGATTGGTCTTCGCCAGCAGCCAACGCAGCCAGACCGGGGTTGATCAAGCAGTACAAGTACGCCAATGAGGCGGAAGCACGAAAGAACGTAAAGGTCTACGACGCTTCCAACGGTGGTATTCAGTCGTTGCTAGACGATCCGGACATCGAGGGTGTAATCATCGCACTGCCGTTGCATTTGCATGCCCCGATTGCAATCCAAGCGATGAAGAAGAACCTTCACGTTTTGACCGAAAAACTGATGGCTCACAACGTCGCACAATGCAAAGCAATGGCTCGCGTTTCTGCCATGAAGGTCGACAAGAATGGACATCCAATACATTGTGCGACGGGTCACCAACGGCATTACAGTGTTCTCTACGACAATGCAGTGCATATGCTCCGTTGGGGCATGATCGGCCAGTTGCATCATATTCGTGCCCAATGGCACCGTGGTAATTTGCCAGGCAAAGATTCATGGCAGCCACCGTTGCCAGTCGGAGAAGGAGGAAAGCCGGGCAAGATCGAAAACGAGTTGGCTAATTTCGAAAAGGAACTCGCAAAAGCGACGAGCGTAGCTGAAAAAGATCTGCTCGCGAAGAAAATTGCGCAATGGGCTTCATGGACCAAGGACATCGTTGACGCAGCAGCTTTTGGCTACACCGAAAAGCAGATGGGAACTTACTCCCGTTCCGCGATCGAGGAACTCATTCGTTGGCGAACCTTCGATCGCACCGGTGGTGGACTGATGGCCGAACTTGGAAGCCATCAACTCGATGCGGCAACAATTTTCTGTAGCGCATTGAGAACCGACGGAAAGAAAGCGCATCCGCTCACCGTGCATGCCGTGGGTGGTCGTCATATTTTCCCAGCGGATCGCGATGCTGATGATCACGTTTACTGCAGCTTTGAATTCCCTGGGCCAGATTACAGCGAGACCTTTGACGCAGGCTACAAGATTCCAAACGTCAAGAAGATTCCTTCGTACAAGGAAGACCCAAATAAGAAGATCGTCGTCAACTACTCGTCCATCAACGGTAACGGCTTCGGTGGCTACGGTGAAGTCGTGATGGGGACCAAGGGAACGATGATTATCGATCAAGAAAAAGAGGTCATGCTTTACGCTGGCTCCGACACTTCCGCATCAGCGACTGTCAAGGCGAACAAAGGTGGGTATGCCCTCGACACGCAATCGAGCGGTGGTTCTTCCGCTGCTCCAATCTCTCAAGCCGCCAGCACTGGACCGGTAAGCAAAGGGTACACCGAGGAAATTGAACACTGGGCCTACTGCATCCGCAATCCAGATCCGGCTAACAAGCCAAAATGCTATCCAGAGGTGGCGATGGCGGATGCGGTCATTGCGCTGACCACCAACGTTGCCATGAAAAAGGGTGCAAGAGGTGAAGCGGGCTGGGTTAAATTCGACGAAGCTTGGTTCGACACTAAATCGGACGAAACACCAGACGGCAGCAGTGTTTCCGAAGAAATGGATCGGCTCGACAAATACGAGATCCACGGCAACAAACCCGCAACAGCTTAGTTCCTTAACATTTGCCAGAGCGACACAGCCGAAAAAGTCAAAGTAGTAGGCACATTCCATGTGCCGTCCAGTGAGGAGTCCGGCAAAAGCTTGACTGCGAACGGCACGGCGGAGCGTGCCTGCTACTTTCGGTAGGGTCCAAAGCGGGCCGTTTCACTAGCCTTCCAACCTGATCGACATTTCGATGCCGCTGAAGAACCAGCAGACTACCAACATCCCGAAAGGGATCCCAGGCAAGCTGTTTGCGATTCCATTCGTCATCCTGTTGGTCCTCTTGTGCTTGCTGATGATCGCCGTGGCCGTTCGTTTTCAAAGGATTATGGCTCGATTGGAAGAGTCGCGTTCTTTGTGGCCCGAAGCCTCGCAGGATCTTGTGCCTCGCTATGCTCAAATCGACGAGCCGTTTCTAGCGTCGTTGTCAGGCGAGTCGAAAAAAATCGATTGGGTGAGTAGCAAAAAGGAGTTTCAAGCCTCCAGTCAATTTGATCGCCAAGCATCCGCGTCGATGGTGATCGAAAATCAAATCGCCAAAGCGATTCCGGCTTCTAACCCAAGCGATTCGTCGCAATTCGTTTCCAAGCTGAACTCACCCGGTGTCGCGAAGTTGATCGAAGCCGAACGACGTCGCAAGGCGGCTCAAGAGGATTTCATTGGTTGGTTAACTGTGCGTGCGCTCCGGCTCAAACTGCCGAACATCTATGCCCCAACGGCAACCAACCAGTAGAGTTAAGCTATGGATTGGAACAGCTACTTAGGTCACGAGAGACAACGGACTTGGTTTCGCAACGCGATCCAGAGCAACCGGCTAGCGAGCACTTTCTTGATGGTCGGTCCGGATGGAATTGGCAAACGCACCTTTGCGCGTCTCATCGCAAAAACGATGCTGTGCACGGGAAGCGAGCCTTCGGCATTTGCACCGTGTTGTCGATGCGAAGCGTGTGCGCAGATTGATGCCAGTACGCACCCTGATTTGATTGAGATCGCGAGACGCCCGGACAAGACGGGTCTCATCATGGAGCAACTCGTCGGCGAGGGAGATCGGCGGATGCGTGAGGGATTGTGCTATGAATTGAGGATGAAACCGTATTCAGGTCGGCGCAAAATTGCAATCGTCGACGATGCCGATACGATTGCCGAAGAGGGCGCGAATAGTTTGCTGAAGACGCTCGAGGAACCGCCGCCGGGCTCGCTGATTTTTTTGATTAGTACTAGTGTCCAGCGCCAACTGCCGACAATTCGCTCCCGTTGCCAGTTGGCCCGCTTTCAGCCTTTGAGCGCAGAGCACTTGGCGCAACTTATACTTCGGCACGGATTGGTCGAAAGTCCTCAGGCTGCGCTCGGCTTAGCCTCGCAAGCCGGCGGTTCCATGTCGACCGTAGCGAACTGGACAAACGAAGAGCTCAATGCATTTCGCAGCGAGCTAATCTACCAGCTACTCCAGCGACCTTTGGATTTCACGAAGTTATCCAAAGCAGTGCAAGGAAACATGGAATCGGTCGGTACCGAATCGCAGCCGCGGCGAGAGCGACTCAAAGTCCTGTTGGATTTTGCGTTGCAGTTCTATAGGTCTGGGATGGTAGCATGTGTTGGCAATGACTCCTTGGCAGAGCAACGTTCGGTGGCTCTCGAAGCGTACGGCCATTTGGGTTCGCTGCCATCGGATTCCTTTGTTTTAGCGATCAAACGCTGTATCGAGGCTCGCGAGCATCTCGACCGCATGGTGGGCCCTGCGTCGCTCATCGAAGCGTGGGCGGCGGACTTGGCCGTGATTTCGCGGGCCTGATTCTGCGCCCTTTGGAAGTGACCTTCGTGCCAGGTTCATTCGGGATGTCCTAAAATGGGAAGATCAATTGGGGGCCCACATTCCCGATTGCAAAATCGCTATACTCCACATTCGTTTTGAAGCGGAATGAACTCTACGGAACAAAGGAATAATTATGTCGTCTGGAATGCCTTCGAATCCCTATAGCATTGAGACCTCACAACAAGGGGTATCTGGAAAGGTTCCCAACTATCTCGTTCAATCAATTTTAGTGACTCTTTGTTGTTGTATTCCGTTTGGAATTGTGGCGATCGTGTATGCAGCCCAAGTCAATACGAAGCTCGCGGCCAATGATTTTGTCGGCGCGAAGAATAGTTCTGACCAGGCCAAAAAATGGTGCTGGATCGGATTGGGTGTCGGATTGGTCTTGAACATCATTGCGATTGTCGCGCAAGTTATGCTCGGAGTTGCTGCACAGCAACAAGGGATGTAGTGCGATCGAAAAACTCAAAAGTCAAATGGGTAGTCAGCGCGACGGTCGTGGCGTTGGGTATCGCGATCGGTCTGGTGTACTGGTTCCCCCCAACCGAGTATGACTTTTACCCGAAGTGCATTTTGTACCAAACCACCGGGCTATACTGTCCGGGGTGCGGCGGTACGAGAGCGGCACACCATATGATGCACGGTCGATTGGTCGAAGCGTGTCGAATGAACATTTTCGCGACGTTGTTTTTGCCTTCGCTGTTTCTAGTGCTAGCCTGGCAAAAGTTGGTTGTCGATCCAAAAAAATCTTTTTTTACTTTGAATGCGAGTCCCAGGATCCAGTGGAGCCTAGGGATGGCAGTGATCGCATTTGGGATAGCGAGAAACATTCCATTGCCGCCGTTTTCGTGGCTCGCGCCGCATTGAGTTGGGCAGTTAGGCGATCGGCAGAATGATATGTACCGTAGGATGGGACCAATGTCCCGTCCGTTGATTCGTTCGGGACAATGGTCCCAAACTACGACTGGTAAAACACAGCCTGCCGCTCGCCTTAAGAGTATGCCGTTGGTCCGCCGCGAGATCGGCCAACAAAAAAACCTCGACTGAACGTTGGGTTCAACCGAGGCTTTTATAGGTTAGGATAACAATCGAAGACATGTGCTAAGTTTGGACGGAACCAACTTTTGCGATGTGCATCATGTTTAGTCGAGAAAACCGACTAGTTCTTGTGATCGGCTTGGTTGTTGAAGTTTGCGGACCGCCTTGGCCTCAATTTGACGAATGCGTTCACGCGTCACTTTGAATATGTGGCCCACTTCTTCCAATGTATAGCTATATCCGTCCCCGAGCCCGTAACGGAGTTTGATGATTTCGCGTTCGCGGTAGCTCAGCGTTTTTAGGACTGAGTTGATACGAGTGCGAAGCATCTCTTGTCCGGCCCCGATAGCGGGGCTCTCGGCCGTTCCGTCAGGCAGCAGATCGCCGAATTGGCTATCCTCGCTGTTTCCGACAGGGCGATCGAGCGAGATCGGGTACCGGCTCATGGCCAATACACGCCTAGCTTCTTCGATTGTTGTTTCCGCACGACGAGCGGTTTCCTCAAGGGTCGGTTCGCGGCCCAGTTCTTGCAGCAATTGCCGCGAAACGTTTCGAACTCGCGACATGGTTTCGACCATGTGCACGGGGATTCGAATGGTACGGCTTTGGTCTGCAACAGCTCGGGTAATAGCCTGACGTATCCACCAAGTGGCATACGTGCAGAACTTAAAACCGCGACGATACTCAAATTTATCGACAGCTCGCATCAATCCCGCATTGCCTTCTTGGATCAGATCCAGGAAGCTCAAGCCACGGTTTCGATACTTCTTGGCGATAGAAACCACTAAACGAAGATTGCCTTCGCTCAACTGCTTCTTGGCGCGTTGATACTCGGTGAAAACTTTTTTGACCATCTTTACGCGTTTGCGTAACGAGGTTGGCGTCTCTTGGGTAGCGACCAGAATCTGACGAAACTCGCGACGCAACTGAGCCACTTGTGAGGGGGCTACTTGGTGCGATTTGAGGGTCGCCAAATCGTGCATGATCTCGTCAACGCGGTCACTCAATCGCTCGAGCACACCGATCATCGTTTCGATCCGCTGGGTACGCAGGCCCAATTCCTCGATCAATCGAAC
>JBBRGW010000161.1:0-8628 GCA_038223525.1 Pirellulales bacterium | reverse complement strand
GGCATGCGAACGAATGAAAGTGGAATTACACATTGCTGCACCGGAGCTCTGCACGGACAATGCAGTGATGGGAGCTTTGGCTTGGGAAAAGATCAAGCTGGGGCAATTCGACACACTAGACCTGGACGCAAAGCCTGGTTTGTTGCGAAATCAAAAGTGAGTTTCGGGACAGTCGTCCCAAACCAACACTAACTCAATTGCTTAGGCAAAACGATTCGAAACGTGGTTCCTTTTCCAAGAGTTGACGTGACACGAATCGTGCCGCGGTGGCACTGTACGATCTGTTGGACGATGGAGAGCCCCAGACCAGTTCCACCAGCGGCACGCGATCTCGACTCGTCCACGCGGTAAAAGCGATCGAATAGATTTGGAATAGCAGACTCAGGAATACCGATGCCACTATCCTCGATTTCGATCTCGATCATCTCCTCATGATCTTTGGCTCGAACGGTCACTAACCCATTAGGTTCATTGTACCTGAGCGCGTTGGAGAGTAGATTGTCGATCGCTTGACGCAGCATCGAAGCGTTCCCTGGGAGACGCACCGCAGTCAGGATTTCGGATACGATTCCCACCTTTTTTTCCTCGGCCAACATACGAATCGAATCGATCGCATCGGTCAGCATCGCGCCCACATCGACAGGGTGTATCTCTAAGTTGGCGTTGGTATCCAGACGGGCCAAGACGAGCAGGGACTCACCCAGTTCTTGCATCCTCGCCGCAGCCCTTTGGCACTTGAGCAATTGCTCGCGATACTCATCGGCCGAGCGTGGTTTGGACAGAGCAAGTTCGCTGCTTGCAAGCATGATAGAAAGCGGAGTGCGAAACTCATGCGATGCGTCGGCCGTGAACTGCCGCTGCTGTTCGAAGGACTGAGCCAACCGATCGAGCATCGTATTGAGCGAAGCCCCCAGCCCTTCCAATTCCGTGTCGCACCCGACGATATCGATGCGTTCGGATAAGCTGCTGGCGCTGATGCGTTGTGCCGTTTTGCTCATGCGATGAATAGGCTCGATAGCGCTTTTGGTAAACCACCAGCCACCAATTAGGCCGACGCACAACACAGAAAAACCCGACAGCAAAAGCGTCCAAGTCATTCTCGTTACGTTGCTTAGCTCGAACCCCACTGGGCGTCCGACACAAATCGTGGTCACGTATGGCCCTCGAATAAATACTTCTCGATACTGACCTCGCTGTTGCCGAGCATACCTATCGCGATCAATGGCAGCATTCAGCACATCTGTTGGACTTGGCACATCTTGAGGCAATTGCGATTCCTTGAGGATCGATCCATCTGCCCGCCAAATTGCAAAGAATGCTGACCCATCCTGGCGCCCCAAATGGCCCGGTAACTGGATTGGCAGTTCAATGGATGCTTCCCATTCCTCCTGTGTCAACTCGGGCGTTTCTTCGTTCGGCAGACGTGGGAATTGCCAGTCCAACATAGGTCGATCCCTCGGACGCTCTAAATGAGGAGGACCCGCCTGCGGAGAGGCAGGCTGAGACGCCGTCGCGGGCAAATCTCGCTTCGGTCGATTCGCCATTGCAACGCGCCGCCTAGGCCCCGGCCTAGAAGTCACGTCCTTTGCCATCGCTTCCAAGATCGTTGCTGGAACCGCATTCATGGAGCCTTCTAAGATTCTCGCCGCACCCAACAACTCGTCATCGACACGATCCCATTGCGATCGTAGCATTTCCCAGTGCAACAAGGAACCAAATACGACGATCACAGAAAGTAAAATGATGGCGTGCCACGCCTGAAGTCGCCATCGCAAAGAGCGGAGTAGTCTAAACATGCAAAATGTATCCCTGCCCCCGCCGCGTCTCGATGATGTCCTTTCCTAGCTTCTTTCTCAAATGGGAAATATGCACGTCTACCAAATTAGAGAGCGTATCGTCCTTCTCGTCAAAGATATGGTTATAGATCATCGTTCGGCTGACCAATTTGCCTGCATGCAGCGCTAGCAGTTCGAGCATGGCGTACTCCCGTGCGGTCAGTTCAATCTGGCTGCCCGATTCCATCACAGTCTTGCTGGCGAGGTCTATTTCAAGGCTTCCGATCGTGATCCGATTGGTAGCATGGCCGGTGGAACGTCGGATAATAGACCTTACTCGCGCCAGCAATTCGCTCAAACTAAACGGCTTGACCAAGTAGTCATCGGCACCTTCATCCAGTGCCGTCACGCGACAGGAAACAGCATCCTTGGCAGTCAGCAGTATGACGGGCGTCTTCTTGACTTTCCTCAACTGGCGAAGCAGTTCCAGACCGCTCAGTTTGGGGATCATCCAATCGAGAATGATGACGTCGTAGTCCCATACTTTTGCTTTGTATAGACCATCCTCACCATTGTCCGAGGTATCCACCGCATAGCCTCCTTCTCGGAGCGCTTGAGCAAGGGATTCCTGCAAGTCCAATTCGTCTTCCACTACCAAAATCCGCATGGACGATTCCTATTGGTCTCTATGCATGGCATGCTCTTGAAAGTAGAGCATACGCTCTAAACCATGTAATGCAGTTTAAGCTCCGAATCCTTAAGGGACGGTTAAGGATCGGTAAAATGTCATTCGGCAGTGTTCTCAGGCAACGCTTCGGCGTGTGCTGTTGCAATCGACTGTTTGTCGCCGGATTGCGATGCGATCTCTCTTTTTGGCAGTTCGGGCAAGGTCTTCGTTTCTTGCGTCGGCATATCGATTAGATCAAACTCCGCATGGTCCACATCGCGACGAAGAATGAGATACGTCGCTGCAGAAGCTGTCCAAAAAAAGCTAAATCCATAGGCGGTCAATAGCAACGGTACGATGCTCCGCAGCACCGGTCCCCACATCGATTCGTAATCTTGAAGCGACGAAAAAGATCCAATATCAAAAGCTGCGGAAACCACTAAGTGCCCGGTACTTATGACCACAAAAAGAAACGCGCCGCCGATCGAGCTCAAGAACTGAGCCGCAACAATGCATAGTGCTAAGGTAAGAGGGCGTTGGAAAGTATATGCTGCAGACCTTGATATCCCGTCATACGCATCGGCCCCTTTCTCGATAACGATCGAACACACAGAAAGCGGAAACCCAAAGAGTGTTATCGCCGCACACCAGCCAATCCCAATGGCAAGAAACACTACGGGTACCATTAACAATCCAGCCAACCATGGGCCGACCCAAGGAATATTGGAGAGCCATCCCAAGATCAATGGGGCCAATGCAATCATCAAAATCAATCCGCTCGGCATAGCGAGAGACCATGCGATGGATTGCCATCGTTTCAGAACCAAACGCACGCTCTCCGCCCAGGGGGCCGTCATTTTCGTCCCGAGCTCGACAGCGGATCGCCTGGTTAAACAGCCGCCAATAAAAGTCCATATGGCGAGGATGCCTATCATCGATGAGAGGCAATAGGCTGCGCCCGTCAGAGTCGGATGACCGAGCCATTGAAAAATAGGCTGTACAAATCGCTGCCAAATCGAAAGTGGCAATTCGGTTCCTTGCCCGCCAAAAATGGGCGGCCATGGTGTCTGTGTTGCGGTAGATGATGGTGATACCCAGTTCGGGAACGCTTCCGAGTCAGGACCAAAAATCCAGCAAGCGGTCGCGGTCCAAAGTTGTGTCAGCAACAGACCGGCCGCGCACAGCAATAAGTGAGTTGATCTCCAAGAAATAACTATGCTTTGAGAAGCGAATCTCCACCATGGCGCCGTTCGATACCAGTCGATGGCGACCTTAGGGGTGGCAACTGAGTCGACAGGTGAGTCTTTCATTTAGTTCTGTATATCTTGATCGGGTGTTGAGCAAAAGTGTGGAGCACAAAGAATGGATTCAGAATCAACCAACTCAATCAAAATTCCATTGCCGAGTGGTCGGTGGTGGTTCTGGTTCGGAATCGTCCTCCGGTTCAGAGCAACCCGTAGGCACGCCGATTTCTTCGCTCATCCATCGGTTCAGATCCACCAGCTTGCATCGGTCGGAACAAAACGGCATGTAAGCAGATGCAAGATCCGGTGTAAAAGAACGGTCGCAAGTCGGGCATTTCGCGGTAAAGTTTGGTTTCGACATGATCAGAGAATAACGAATTTGCTTCGTATGTCACGGGTGACTGGCATCGAATTTTGCCTAAGAAAGCTATTTCGGCCTAAGAAAGGAGCTTCTAGTGGGAGCGCGGAGGTTGATTTGCGAACGATTTCAGCAAATTCGGCCATGCATGATCGGTTATTACCTATTCGGGTCGAACGACTTCGAGCAACTCAATCGCTGGCTCGTGATTGCAATGAATCAAGGCTGTTCGTCCGTACGATACAGTCCCTGGTTCCACTTGAAAAAACTTGGCTAGCACGGGACCGCATTCGACGCGAAGCAAATCAAAGAGTTCGATCTCTCTCAAAACATCGTGTTCGATCAATACCCTGCCAAGCGGTTTGCACTGCGCGAGAATCTCATCGCGTGGACCGTTGGCTAGGTACTTGGTATTGAGCCTGACGATTCCGTATTGAACAACCGTACGCGACTGATGGCATCGCAGCAATATCTCGCGTCGATAGATTCCATTGACGATGTCGGAGCGCAGCACCTCCACATCGACGCTGTCGTCATAATGAGCCTCAACGGTCACGGTCATGTGATTGGAGTGATCGAGAAGGTCACGATAGACTGCGGGGATCGTTTCGCTGTCCGCGTTCTCAAAACGACCCAGCAATCGGGGCTCGTCATAATAGAGTTCGATCAGTTCGCCCGCGGAGATGCAACGACCTTCGCAGGGGCCGTCGCTGGGGCCAATTGAGGATTCGTCGAAGGGGTTCTGCATCGAAGTCATGGGAACTTAGGAATGGGCAGCTTCAGCTGGAACACCCAGGAGTGCGGCTGGCGGTTTCATTGCGATGCTGTGAGTCACCACGACTGGCTCGGGAGCTTTACCTCCCTTGACGTCCGCTTCACTTAAAACGGTATCGACCAAGTAATGGAAAAGTCGTTTCAATGGCTCTGGCTCGATCGCCAAGGCGATTTCAACAGCCCTCTCGCGGTGCCGATCGATCAGCTTTTCCGCTTGCTCAAACACACGTGCTTTAGTGTACAGCTCGCGAGAAACGGCCACTCGTGCCGAATCGGTCAAACCCGAATCATTCCCCATCACTGCCAGCAATCGATCAGCGTCTTCTGCAGAAAGAGACTGGAGCGCCAACGCGAGCAAAACAGTCGGTCGTCCGCCTAAAATGTCACCTGCAGCCGAAAGTTTGTTGTGATCGTCTCCATGCCAGTCCTGCAAATCGTTGATAATTTGGAAGGCAACACCTATGTTCCGGGCGAACTGTTTGATCGGTTCCGCATACTGAGTTGCATCGCCGGCCAACCTTACACCTGTATACAGAGCCGCTTCAAACGCAGGTGAAGTTTTTAGAGCATAGATCTTAAGTGCATCGAGTGGCGTCAAGCGTTTGTTGGTACCATCTCGCCAAAGCAACTCGGCTCCTTGACCTTCGGCCAAACGCATGTGTGCGGACGACAAGCAATTCAGTATCTCTGCCGCCGCCGCAGCCCCGATCGATTCGATCTCGCGTCCGATGAGTCGATACCCCATCCCAATCATATAGTCCCCCACGTTGATCGCGGTCGACAATCCGAACTGTTGGTGCATCGCGGGAACACCGTATCGAAACGCGTCGCCATCCTCGATGTCATCATGAACCAGCGATGCCTTGTGAAAACATTCGATGCTCAGCGCGGCGCTTTGTACACCTCGCGAAAAGCCGGCTACAACTTGATCACCACTTTTCCCCGTGGCCTTACCACCCGACATTGCATCGAATGCAGCAAGCGTAATGAATGGGCGAGAGTACTTGCCACCCCGCGCAAGGAAGTTCGTCGACAAGGCCTCGGTGGCAGCGATCGGATCGACCCGTTCTAGCGGGTTGTCTGACTCAATATCGATTTGCACTTGGCTGCGTTGACGTCCGACGAGTTTATCGAGCCGTGGCTGAGAAAACAGTTCGCTTGCTCCACGCATCAAATGAACGTAAGACCGAGTCTTTTGCTCCGATACTGGTTGCTGGACCATGATCATTTCGCGAACCCAAGCTTCATCGACGCTCGTGTTCCGGCAATCGCTCGAAAGCAATGGTACTGCCATGCATGGGATGCCAGCCAAAAGAATTTTGTCGATGGCTTTTTCCAACACGTTCAAACAAGCAACACCAACGATGGAATCGACATAGCCGCTGACGATGATCTTCAGCACCACAGGAGAACCTTCGGCGACAAGCACCTTGTATCCCATTTCTTCCGCCTTGGTTCGGAAGTCTGCGATGCTGCATGCGCCGCATTTTTTGCAGTCCATACCAAACTCGTCGTAATCCGCCGGGCATCCCTCTGCGTGCTTCAAACAATGAGGCAACAGAAAAAGACGTCGGCTCGGCGGAGTGGCAGCAACTGCATCGCGAAAGAACTCGGTGCTGATCATGACCATAATCCAACCGACGTACCCCTCTTCCATGCCGAGTTCTTCTAAGGTGCGTCGAGAAATCACCTCGAGCTCATCTTTGGTCGGAGGCATCTCCTTGTCCATGCGCGCGGCTACTTCTCTGCATTTGTCGCGAAGCTTCTCTCGCAGTTGCGGAGTCTCGGGTACGAGCTTAAGGTGACTGGTTTTCCGCCGTGCCTTCTTTTCCGATTTCTCCGCGGTGCTGGGGGTTTGGGTCTCAGGCATCGAAGCATCTGTGGTTAACGTTGACAAAACTCAAGTCCTTTTCTCAGGGCACCCAGTGAAAACACCAGTGGATACATTTTTTCGTAATACCAAAGCCGGGCGAAGTAAAATCCAATCGGCTGACTGACGTGGTGGTGCTCTTGCTCGATTGCGCCACACAACCAATTCACCGCTCGCATTATAGGGTCGGCATGGTCCTTTGTGCCACCTCCCTCGAGGATTCCTTCCAACGCTACGCTGGTTTCCTCAATTGTACTTGAGGGAGCACCAGACGGTCGATCAGAATTGGGGTAGCGGCTGTTATTACCACCTCCCCACCCTCCGTCGGCGTTTTGACTCGCCAGCAAGTAGGCTCGCCCTCGCTGGAATGCAGGTTTGTCGGTAAAACCGCAATGGCTATAACACAGCAAAACGCGTCCGGTTCCGTAAACTGGGTTATCTTCTTCCGTTCGGTCTTGGTTTCCAAACCATAAAGGTAACCAGCTCCCATCCGACCTCTGATGCTTTTCTAGGTATCGCCAGCCGCGATCCAACGCCCGATCAAGTCCTGGAATTTCCCCGCTCGCTTCGAAGGTGCTCTTCCACGACGACAACGCTCGTATCGCATGCGCCGTCAAATCGCTACCGCTTCGGTCGAAAGGCAACGTCCCCCAACCGCGACAAAAAGTTGGCCAACCCCCATCCCGATTTTGCAATCGCACCAGCCAGTTGCAGCCAGCCACCGCAGCTTCTCGAACGCGTTGCGCCCTAACCGTATCAAGCAAGTTTGGATCGTTTAGCTGGCCAGTAGATTGGCCATTAGGCCCGCCCATCGCGCTCTCACGCCATCGCCACAACGCGAGCAGCGCTGCAGGTGTATCATCCGAATCAGGCACCGCGCCGCTCAAGTTCGTCCATCCCCATCCGCCGGGCTCGGCACCCGTGAATGCATGTTGCGTTCGGTGTTGGCATGTGATCAACCAGTCAATCGTTCGATCCCATTCTCGGGCCACCATCGAACTCTTTTTTTCCGTACTCTCCTTTGCATCCGCCAAGTTTGTACTCACTAAACTCGCGTCAAAAAAGTTAGCGGCAGCCAAGGAAGTAACCCAGGTGGCCAAGTTGGTATCAATAGGCCAACTCCCGTCTTCTAGAACAGAATCGATGATGAACTTTCTGGACTCGACGGCGACTCGCGATGCCCCTTGGCCGATCGACGCCAAGCTCATCAAGACAAAACTTGTGAGCGGTACCGCTTCGAGAAAACCACCACTGGTTGGTTGCATACGTGTAAGCACACGCAGCGTTGGACCTCGAGCGGCCGATCGAATTGCCTTCATCAATGGATTTCGAGGAGGACGATGAAAGTACTGCGCTTGGCCAATCGCGACCAGCGCCGGTATCGCGTAACTCACCACCGGGAGTTGAACAAATCGATACCAGGATTGAGGCAGCGCGGCTGCTTCAAAGGGCAACGTTGGTATCTTGCCCCAATCGACAATGCCGGCCAGAGCGCAGTTTGTCATGATCGGAACGACAAACGTTTTGTCCTTGCCATAGCGTTGCCGCAGACCTTCCCAACTGCCGTTTCGCTCGACGTAGTTCCATGCAAGCGAGATCTTTTGCGAGTATCGCGAGTTGTGGCCAGCCAATTGCCATGCAGCTAGGACGAGCAAAGTGGTCGCAATGTTCGACAGCGATCGGTCGGTATCACCGAATCCACCATCCGCGTTCTGTGCTTGCGAGAGCCATTCCGAGCCCCGTTCGATCAAGTGATCCCATTTCGCGGATGAATATTTTTCGGCATTCGATCCGGACTCAACCACCCACGCATTTTTGCGAAACTGTTCGCGACTAACCGCCAGTGCACTGACTGCAGTCGCCGTCGAAAGTGCGGACGTCGATAACGCACCCGACCAATGATTTGAAGAGCCCTTGAGCAACCTCAATTCGGATCGCAG